>CAZDJH010000215.1:0-6815 GCA_964505645.1 uncultured archaeon
AGCCTTTCCGCTCCAATTAGAGTTATTAGAACTACGTAAAGCTGTTCCATGCCCCGTTGAAAACATGTTTAACGCGATATCCGCCGGAGTAACCGTGTTTGCCTCTGGGACGGCTGATAAAATAGAATTTTATAAAGATTATTTAGAAATCGCCAAAGAGAGATATAATCGGAATCAACACTACGGAAAAGAGGAGAAAATTCGGAGTATATGGCCTTACATGTTAATATTTTTTGATTTATCTTTATGTGAATGGTTAGACCGTGAAATCGGGATGACTGTTTTGTTTGATATCTTTAACTACAACTTTTACGAGTTAGTGAATACCTCAGATGGTTTAGATACATTATTTTTTGATATGGCACGACGGGGGATGAATTATCCCATGATGAAGGAATCTACAGACTTTTATTATCCCTTCTTGGAGAATTGTGTGCAGATGGCAAAAGATTATTCGGCAGATTGCTTCATTTTTACAAGCCATATCGGATGTAAACAGTTTGGAGCAGTACCTCAGATATTAAGGGAGGCATTGAGGGAAGAGGTGGGAATCCCGATGCTGCAAATAGACCTTGATGTGGGAGATAAGCGATTTACTTCTGTAAAGATCGTTAAAGATAAGTTGAAAATGTTCGCAGAAACCTTATTATAATTGAGAGTTGATACGATGGATCAACAATCCGAAACTGTAAGATTCAGGAGTGTGGGGCTTTACCTTCAAGAGGCAAGTGTATTAATGGAATTGGAAGCCATAACGGGTAAAGACTTTTCAAAAGTTGATGATATCAGATGGAATACCGAAATGGGATTTACATCCATCAATTCAAGGGTGTTGGGAATCGGGATTTATCACTGCGGCATGACAGGATTTCCCGAGTCCATTGGAGCCCTTAAATCGCTCGAAAAGCTGCATTTGTTTAAGAATAAATTAAAAAGTCTCCCAAACGCAATAGCTAACTTAACCACCCTCAGAGAATTGGTTTTAAGCTATAATGATTTAAAAGCCGTCCCAGAGCCGATTGGCAACCTTAATTCACTGGAAATACTGGATTTAAGGGGCAATGAGTCACTTTTGCTCCTTCCGGAATCGGTAGGAAAACTCATTTCACTTCAAAAGTTAATGCTGCAAGATAATAGGCTGAAAAGCCTTCCTGAGTCTATAGGAAACCTTAAAAACCTCAAGGAACTATATTTGGGCAGTAATGAACTTGCTACTCTTCCCGAATCCATTGGAAACCTTCGCTCACTTCAAATACTTAATTTGGGGGCGAATATATTAAATTCTCTACCGAATTCGATGAAGGAACTACACTCACTCGAGAGTCTCTGGATTTACGATAATAAGCTTTCGATATTTCCCGAATGGATTTCCCAGCTCGGAAAACTGAAATATGCAAACTTTTGGGGTAATACATTCAAGAATATCGAAGAAGATATCAAAGCTTTGAAAAAAAAAGGCGTACTAATCGTCGATTCGAGGCGTGGAAAACCATTTGAGTAGAATTTATCCTTAAAATAAATTTAGGAAGATTTTCTTTATTTTTTCAACTGTAGTATCTTTTTAACTAATTTCCGAACTTGAACAAGTGAATCTGAATCAGAAGGAATATACATTAGTGGTTTTCCACTCATTTCAAATTCAAGAATAGTTTCATCTTCGGGAAGCGTTGAGAAAAGAGGTAAATTAAGCTCTTTCATCCGATCCAAGAGTGTATCAATATTTCCTCTTACTTTATTTAAAATAACACCTAAATGACGATAATGGGTAAATTTCTTCGACATCTTTTTGATGGAATGGGCGGTTTCGAGGCTCCGTATGGAAATATCCGAAACGATTAAAATTATTTCTACATCTTGGATGACCTTTCGATTAATTTGTTCCAATCCTGCCTCGCAGTCAATCAGAAGGACCTCAAAGTCCTTAGAAATAGATTCGATAACCTTTCGTAATAAAGAATTAGATGGACAAAAACATCCCGGAGCATCAGGATTTCCAATGTAGAGCAAGCTAAACTTTTCACTTTCTTCAATTGCATTATATACCTCATAGTCTATATTTTGCGCAATTTTTTGTTGCTTCATCGCTCTTCTTATAGTCTTATTCCTAATATCTTCTAATGAGACATTAGGGACGAGATCAACCATATGACTCAAATGAGGATGTGTTGGATCAGCATCTATGAGCAATAATTTATAATTATAATCTTCCGAAAGTACCTTAGCAATCAAGGTCGTGATTGCTGTCTTACCTGTCCCTCCCTTTCCAACAATCGCAATGGACTTCATAGTTAAATTTTCTAATTTTTATTTTTATTTTAGTAAACCAAATAATTGAAAGATTCAATACTATTAAGTTAAACAAGCATCAATCCCATGTATATCTACGTATTGCACGGTTCAAATAACCCTTGTAATATGCACATGTTTTGGATCAGCTCAAAACATTTCTAAATTTTTCCTACGTTCTAAAACGTGTTGTAATGTCTGACAAGACTTGAAATAAGGGCAAATTTTGCAAGCCCATTCATAATCACAATCAATCCGCTTTTTCCAATCATCAACTTTTTCCCTCCATCGCGCATTTAAATTCTCTCGAAGTTCTACAGTGTATTCTAACCATTTATCAATCAGATCGGAATGGGAATTAATCATAATGATTTCTAATGTTTTCAAAATTGCACCAAACCTTTCTCGATAAAGAGAGATAATTGCATCACCAAAGAATTTGAAGGAAAACCCCTTTTCAATCGTATTTTGACTAATTCGACACCAAAAACGTCTCGGGATAGACCGAATTGTGAACCCTTCAATACCGTCAGAAAGAAAGGTGAGATTTCTTAAATTCTCGTAGGAGCTATCATCTAAGTCATTAACGGTTAAAAGGATGAATAGACTAAAATCAAGTTTTTTTGAATCGATTTCAGCGATTTCTGAACCAATTAAATAAAGTTTATCTATTCTCTTTATACCTTTAGGGGCAGGCATAGGATAAATTAAGGAGAAAGAGTTTACGTTCATTCCTCCTAACTCCAATCCCATCTCCGACTCGAGTACAATATCCTTATAATTGTTTATTTTAAGACCGATTAGGTTTTTTTTTGTAATTTCGGTTTTGGGACTTGTTCTAAATTTTTTTATCTTTACTCCTCGATCTTCAACTTTTTCAATTAGTTTCCCAATTAGGTCTTGAATATCATGATAATTCAATTCAGTTTTTAACTTCTCTTCTCTCTTCAATTTTCAAAATTATTTGCGCATTTTCAATATATCTTAGAAATGCTTAACAGAAAAAATAATTGATTGTTTATTTAAAAAAAACATTTTAACTCAAAAATTAAAAAAAAGGAAGGAATTAGAATTTATTACTTCTTTTCTTTCCATTTTTCTTTCCATTTTTCTTTCCATTTTTCTTCCGATTATAAGGACTTGGGGGATTGCAAATATAAACCAGTAAGCAATTTATTGATTTCATACAATTTCTTCTGAATCTCCTGTACAGAAGATGGATTTCTCTCAGGTTATTTGATTTCACTATTATTTGATATTGAAAGAGGTAAAATGTATATTAGTTTTTGAAAAGAGTTAAGTATATATGTCTTATTGAACGAGATTACATAAAACAATTGAATAAATCATATAAAAAATTATTTGTTATGATCTCCATCCAACACCCTCAAGATTTACTCTCGGTTTCATTACATAATGTATTTTCATACAGACTTGACGACAAGGAGTTTATTGATTTAGTACAAGATTGGAATAAAAAAATTCTAATAGAAATTGATAAATTCTACCCCTTGATGATTATTTTTAAACAAAGTCAAATTGGTTTTGAATTTCAAAATATCCAGCATAAACCGGATTTAAAAGTATCATTGGACTTAAATACGATGTTGGATATTGCCTACGGGAGAATTGGACCGATTACGGCGGTTTTAAAGCGACGGTTAAGAATAAAAGGTATCTACAAGATTGGACTGGTTTTGCATTTTAAAAAGGTGTTTCTCGATACACTAAAAATGGTGGCGGCCGATCCCATCGAAAAGTATTATGAATTAGATCTCCAAAATAAGGAAAAAGGAGGTAATGAAAATAACTGAAACAAAAGAGAGAAATATCTTTAAAAATGTAGACAAGAATGAAGTGCATGAGAAGTTAATTAATATCTTCGGTGATACCTATGTATCTGATAAGCAAGTGGACTTATATCCTTATTCTTACGATATGACGGAATGCGAACCGCACATGCCTGATTTTGTCGTTATTCCCGAGAGGAATGAGCAATTGGTTGAGTTAGTTAAGTATTGTAATTCAAATAAAATCCCAATTGTGCCCTATATTACAGGAAATAACGTAGGTGGACTCACGATTCCGGAGCGTGGCGGTATTGTTATCGATTTTAGCAAGAAAATGAATAAGATCCTTCACGTGAATAAGAATATGATGTATGCACTCCTTGAACCAGGGGTTACATTCGGCCAACTTAAAGAATTCCTCGATAAAAAGTACCCGCATTTAAGATATAGCTACCCCTATGCCCCGCCTTATTCGGGTGTTGTGGGAAATGCCATCTTGAGCGGGATGAATAATCTTTCGTGTAAAATCGGCTCGATGGGAGATTCGATTAATGGTTTAGAGGTAATAACCGCTGAAGGCACTATTGCCCGGATCGGTTCGTGTTTTTATGGAAAGCATGAGGCAGACCCCGACAGTTGGTGGGCCAGGTATCCGATGCCAGACCTTATGGGGCTTTTTGTATGCTGGCAAGGTATGACAGGCTTGGTCACGAAATGCGCAGTCCAATTATGGCCTAATCCTCCCTATGAAAAGACATTTCTGGCCCTTGTTTCAGGATTAACCGATGTCGCTCCCGTAATACGGGAAGTAGGGAAGACCGATATGGTTGATGACATTTCGGCGGTAAGTACAGAAGTCGTGAAAATGACGGTTGAGATCCCCGAACCCGAAAAATATCCGGGCGAGCCCGATTTTGCCGCGCTCTTTCCGATTTCGGGGAAAACACAGAAACTGCTCGAAGCGAAAGCAGAAATAGTGCAAAACACCTTCAATAGGCTGAAAAAGGATGGGAAAAACATTATTGTGTCCGATGTGGAAGAGTTTTCCAAGATTTTTAATTTACGGGTAAGATGCCATCTTGATTTACCGGCGGTTCTATTATCCCTCGTGGAATACTCGGGACTTACATGGTTTGGCTCCTATGCCCCCACTCATAAATTAGAACCCCTAATCGCAAGGGTTGATAAAATCTTTCATAAGTACGATGTGCCGAGCTTTATTTACATGAAAATCATGAAGTCAGGACATTACGGCATCTTTAGGCCCATCATTCGCTACAATAAGTATAATGAGGGCGAGGAGGAAAAGATCCATGCACTCCTTGAAGAAATTACGGAATATTGCATACAAGAAGGCTGTGTACCCTACAAAACTCCCGCTTGGATGACCGAAAAGATGCGAAAGATTATCAATCCCGGCTGGCTTAATCTATTCGAAAAAATTAAAAAATGCATGGACCCAAATAATATCTTCAACCCCGGGAGGTGGAATACCTAAATGACTGAAATCAAGCACTCAAATCCCTCGGTCGATAATGAATTCCTCCAAATGGCCTTCGACAGGTGTATTAAATGCTCTACATGTAAGTATTCCTATAAAGAATTTCAAAAGTCTTGTCCCTCAGGTGAGAAATTTTTGTTCGAATCATTCTGGGCTTCCGGAAGAATCAGAACTGCGAGAGGACTTTTATTAGGGGAACTTGAGTGGAACAGAGAGTTAAAGGACGTCATTTTTGCATGCCCGACTTGTGGAGCATGTATGGATGCATGTCAAGCTCCACATGCGGATTATATCGTAGACATTATAGAATCTCTAAGGGAATTAGCGGTTAAGGAGATCGGGCCAGCCGAGAACCAAGAGAAACTAGTGGAAAGGACGCTAAATCCGGACCTCTGGAATCCTTATGGAGAAAAGCATTCGAACAACTCGAAGCTGAAAAGTAAATACCACCTCTCCGATAAAGCGGAATGGGTTTACTTCATTGGATGTACCTCTAATTATCGTCAATTGAATCTCCGTGATTCTACCTTACGATTCCTCAAGAAGGTGGGGCTTGATTTTACCTTAATCGATGAGCATTGTTGCACCAGTCCTATGATTAGAACGGGGCAGACAGAACACAGTGAGGAGTTTATGACGTACAATGTGGAAAGGATAAAGGAGGCGGGGGCTACTAAGGTAATCACCTCATGTGCGGGATGCTACCGAACCCTTAAAAAGGATTTCAAAAAGTTTGGCGTGGAGTATGATTTTGAAGTTTTCCATACCGCAGAGTTGGTGAAACGGCTATTAAATGAGGGAAAAATCAAGTTTACTTCGAATTTTCCCAAAAAAGTGACCTACCACGACCCGTGCCACCTCGGAAGGCATATGGGAATTTATGAAATCCCTCGAGAAGTATACACCAGCATCCCCGGAATTACACTCGTGGAAATGGAAAGAAGTCGAAACCATTCTTGGTGTTGTGGGGCAGGTGGAGGGGTAAAGATTGGATATCCTGAATGGGCAGTAGAGATTTCAAAAGAACGGATAAAAGAAGCGCAGGAAACGGGTGCAGAAGTTTTAACATCAACATGCCCCTTCTGCAAAACCAATCTAAAGGATGCAAATGAGAGATATGGTGGGGATTTAGAGGTAATTGACTTAATTGAAATCATCGATAAAGTAGATATCAAGGTAAAAAATAATCAAGAAAGTTAGCCCGAAACTAAGAATCTAATCATTATTTTTCCTGTAGT
>CAZDJH010000216.1:0-3988 GCA_964505645.1 uncultured archaeon
ACACAAATTAATAACAATGCAAAAAAAAAGAGTTTTTTAAAGTCAAACTTAAATAATCCCTTCAGTAAGATATTTATCTATTATTTTTTTCTGTTTTTTATAATAACAATTACTACAGGAATGATCTACGATCTTAACACGAATATCTTTGGTATGATAGTCTTTATATTGTTTCCGTTCGTATCTGGATTCTTTTTCCTCTATTTATTATTTCCATTAATATTTCAGAACAAGAGAAATAAGGATTCCTTTGTAAAGAAATACAACAAAACAATTCTAATTTCTTCTATGGTATTATTTATTCCAATCTGGATTGTTGGTGTCTTAAACATGTTTCTAGGCCTATTTGTGTTTGTTTATATACTCGTTATTGGAAATTTGAGTTCCATGCTTCAGAAGGGAAATAGAATTCACAAAAAACTTCCTGCAAATAAGTTTTTGAGCTTGCTACTGTTATCAGTTTCACTCATGCTTCCGCTGGTTTTCTTTGGTATAAAACTCGTCGGCGAAGTAGGAGCCGAAAATATACTCAATTTTTATGTAGTTTTTAGTTATCTCTTATCACGTGGGATAATTCTATTGGTTGCTTATGCTTCAGTGTTAATCCTATGTCCTATCTCCATAGTGATAATCATATTCCAAAATAAAGAAATCGGAAAGAGGGTGGCGTTCTTCTGCCTTTTCTTTGTCTGGATAATAATGACTTGGACATACGAGTTTATTGCTGAGTTTTCACCAGCACAGACAGCAATAGCACAACTACCGATTTTGCTTTTTACAATATATAATATATTCTCAAAATTTAAAGGAGATATGGAGGACTTTGACGATTCAATAAAGAAGGCACATTCGAGTCTGTTTTACAACCTATTGAACAAGAGGTTAGAGGATGATGTTCTGAATGCGTTAATATTCATTTTTTTTTGCTCTCAATTCTTCGGCTACTTAACGGCTAAGACCTCACTGTCGATTATTACTACTACATTTACCATTTGGGGCATTCCCATTCCAGATATAGGAAATATCACCCCGAGCGTCCTGCAAGTAATTTTAGCCCTCATTCTCGTTGTTCCTTTCTTGCTAATAAAGGTAATCCATTAAAAAATTAAATGTGGTAATAATTAATATAATAAATATAAAAAAGGAATAGTACATGGAAAAGAAAAAATATGAAAAATGGGTTGAGAGTATTCAAGATAAATTAATAGATGTTTCCGATAAGATATGGAGATTTGCCGAGGTTGGCTTTGAGGAATATAAGTCTTCGGCTCTATTAAAAAGTGTCCTTAAAGAGAACGGGTTTCGGGTAAAAGAAGGGGTGGCAGATATGCCAACTGCTTTTTACGCGACCTATGGAGAGAAAGAACCTTTAATTGGGATTTTGGGAGAATATGATGCCCTTCCAGGGTTAAGTCAAGCTGCAGAACCTATAAGAAAGCCGCTTGAGGAGAGTGCCCCAGGTCATGGGTGCGGACACAATCTATTGGGGACCGCATCATTAGGAGCAGCTTTAGTAGTCAAGAAAGCTATAGAAAAAGGGGATGTGGAGGGCAAAATTCGTTACTACGGTTGTCCAGCTGAGGAAGTGTTCAATACAAAAGGCTATATGATAAAGCATGGGCTATTTGATGATGTGGATATTACCCTATCATGGCATCCAGCATTTTTCAATATGTTATTAGTGATGTCGAATTTAGCCGTAAATTCAGTATCGTTCTGTTTTCATGGAAAAACCGCACATGCGGCGGCCGACCCTCAAAACGGGCGTAGTGCGTTGGACGCAGTGGAATTAATGAATATCGGGACAAATTATTTACGCGAACATATCATTCCCGATGCGAGATTGCATTACGTAATTACTAATGGTGGAGAGGCTCCTAATGTGGTACCTGAGCAAGCAGAGGTATGGTACTTTATACGTGCCCCCAAGCGGCAACAAGTTGAAGAGATCTATACGCGTGTAATAAATATAGGAAAAGGAGCGGCCTTAATGACGGGTACGGAGATGGAACTAAAGTTTAAGAGCGCAATGTACAATATGAGTTATAATTCGGTTGTAAAGGACGTAATGAATTCAAATTTAAAGGAAATCGGACCCCCTAAATTTAACGAAAAAGATATCGAATTTGCGATCGAATTACGCAAAAGCCTCCCCCCCGATTCAATGGAGGGATACCTTAGATTTATTCCGGAGAAGCTGATAAAATTAGCTAACGCTATAATGAACCAACCGCTTAATAAAGTTATCATCCCCTCCATAGGGGAAGGACAGATTTCCCCGGGCTCCACTGATGTCTCCGATGTATCTTGGGTTACACCATTAGCCGAGTTTAACGTAGCGTGTCAAATTATGGGTACTCCAGGTCATTCATGGCAAAATGTTGCCACAGGCGGTATGAGTATCGGGCATAAGGGAATGCTGACCGCAGCGAAAATATTAGCTTTGACCGCGCTTGACTTTATGAATAGCCCTGAGTTAGTCGAAAAGGCGTGGAGGCAATTTAAGAAGGACCATAAGGAGAAAAAATATATTTCTCCATTTCCAGATGATTTCGAACTCTCGCTTGACTGATATGTGGAATGCTTCCTTTAAGGAACTATTATTAAAAATACCAAAAAGATTATTAAATTTATTTCTTATTTTTATATGGGGAAAATTGTGTCAACGGAAATGAAAAGGATAAGAAAGAATTAAAATAGAGTGAAATGCCAGCATTTTCGCCGAAAGCACGCCCTTCCGCGTTTATTAATAAAAACGGGGAAAAAAGTCCCTCGATTTTACTAATGGATCTAATACAGCATTGAAGCGCTTTCCTCAGCCAGATTACCAAGCCTACACAAACCCAGAGGTATAGACCCTCTAAAATCGAAATAAGTGAAGGAGATGATGCAAAAGTACGTAGATAGTCCCCCGATGAAGACAATACAAATAGAGATAATTAAGAAGACCCCAAAGAAAAGTAATTAAAATGGATTGTAGTTTAGAAGATTTTATTGATAATATCCTTCACACTTTTCTTAGGTACATGCATGACACCGTTTTCATCCTTCCAATATTTGAATGATCCTTGAAACGGTTCGAGTTTCGATTCTTCAGCGGGGAAGCCCAAGCTTATTAAATGAGTAATTTCGAATTTTTCTGGGATATTAAATAATTCTCTTATTTTATCTCTATCGATTGAACCCATCCAGCATCCGCCAAGTCCCGCATTCACCGCTCCGAGCAAGATATTTTCAACTGCGGCGCCTATATCGTATTGAGCGTTTTTCTTTATCTCGGTATTGCTAAGAACGATAATGTATGCCATAGGCCTTTCTCCCTCTTTTGGTGTCCGCTCTCCCTTAGGTAAATGTGCAGCCCACCTTGCCAACGGGAAAAGTTTCGCTCGCATAGCTGTATCTTTAACGATGATGTAGTTTAGGCTTTGGATATTTGCGCTTGCAGGTGCTAAGCGCGCCAAATCAATTAGTTTTTTTAATACATCGAGCTGAATAGATTCTTTTTTAAACCTCCGAATGGTTCGCCGCTGATAAAGAACTTTTTCAAAATCCATCTTTTATCCTAAATGAAATCATTTTTCGTATTTAAATCTACTAATATCTTCCATAGATCTATCATAAACTTTCAATAGAATTAATAATTTCTTCAGAAATAATTAAGCATTTATCACAAGTAGCGTCATTAAATTCCGCTCTTAATTTATAATCTGCAGAAACTCTATAATTAAATAAGGTTTCGAGCTGATTTGCTAAAAAATTTTGATTTAGAATTTTTAAATATTCTCTAACTTCTTTATGTTGTCTATTCTTATCAAAGAATCTACCCTTTTGCTTTAATTTATTTCTAATAAGTAAAAATGCAGCATAATAAGCTCTACCCACAGCACAACGAATTCTTCCTTCCAAATTTAAATCATTATTATCTTTTAAGTATTTTGCAATTTCTAAATAAATCTGCGGATTAAATTTTTTTCTCATATTACCTCAC
>CAZDJH010000216.1:3998-6810 GCA_964505645.1 uncultured archaeon
CACTATAGAGCCAGTTGAATGAAAAACTTTTCTTTAAATTCTTTATAATATTCTGCATTGGTTTTATTTCTGGTTAAGAGACGGTCAATTTCTTGATACACTAAATCATTTATCTCTTTCCAGTACCTTAATTCTTTCTTAAAATTTAATCCTTTGAAGTCAATTTGAAGAATAAAAACTTTTTCAGTAGGAACTTCCCAATCACTTTTAATATTAAATACTAACGAGAAATTAAGACTATTTTCCTTAGAAAAATTTACTAATACATTTTCTATCTTATTTACCAATTTCTCAAATTTGGTGTCCTTGTTTAGCTTTTTAATTATTTCTTCATTTAATCTGATGTTATGTCTTGACTCTATTTCATTCATTCTTATTTCAATGATAAAGATCTTATTTTTAACTATATATTAATAATTAAATAAATTGAGATTATTTAAATTAATTTTTAAAGAAATAAAGAATTCTAATTATCTCACATATATTCAATAATATAGTTGATTCAAATCCAAAACCTTTAATAGTATTGGATTAGTTTATATAAAATAAGATAGAAAAATTCAGCAAATATAGACTAACAATATAGACTAACAAATATAGACTAACAAATATAGACTAACAATATAGACTAACAAATATAGATTAATAAATATAGACAAACAAATAACTAACGGTTTTCAAGAATGAAACTAAAACATTATTTTGAAACAAAATGGTTCATCCCTCTTTTTTTAGGGTGTTTCCTTTTAATGTTTTACATACCCATATTTTCAAATTTGATAATTACATCTCCCCTTCAACATGACCAGACCCCTTCTCTACTAGATCTTCAGACTTCAGAACGAGGATTCATCAATGAATCCGACCAGGAGGTTTTTTGGTTTGTCCATGTAACAGACTTGCACCTTTCAGAATTAAATTCAACAAACAATTTCGACTTATTTTTGAAGGATATGCATGAAATAATTGAGCCCTCATTTACAGTAAATACCGGTGATTTAGTAGATAGTAGAATCTATGGATTAGGTAGTGATATCAATCAATGGTATACTTATAAGAATATTCTTACCCAAAATAACGCAAAATTATCATTTTATATTGATCTTGTAGGGAATCACGATGTTTCAGTTATATCTGATTATGTTCCTTTTCTTCAATATTCCATGCTAGGAAGCAGCATTCACGATGTCAATTATTCTTTTACAAGGAACCATTCATTTGGAAACTATGCTTTCATTTGTTTGGATACAGTAAAAGACTCGCCATACACTTTTCCTTATTTGGATTTTGGATTCGATGGATTTATTTATAAGGATGATTTGGATTGGTATGAAAGCAAATTAAAAGAATATAAAAATTATGATAGAATATTCGCATTTTCACACCATCCGGATGCTGGTTCCCGCGGTTATCCGCTTATTTCCGAGTTGAGTTCGAGTAATTTATCATTCGTCCAATTAACTGATAAATATAACGTATCTTGCCATATTTCTGGTCATATCCATGAGAATCTCTTTGAAGAGAGAAACGAAACGTTTAACCTATCCACAGAAGACTTCAAAACCGCAGGATTATATAGAATTATTGCTATTGATCATGGTCAAATTTCAACCTCAATCGTAAAGCTGGGAATCTGGCCGCAATATGTCCTCACCTATCCCCCTTCCAATAAATTTGCGTCTAATGGCTTCATTAATGATGAAGATAAAATAAGAGTTCTTGCGTGGCATCCTAATGATGTAAGATTGGTCAAATGGAGTGCCTTTAGCCCCAGCAATACTCAAATTACTCCTTGGAAAAACCTTTCTATAGTTAATCAAGATGGACCTTTATGGGAAGGAGATTGGAATTCCACCCTAAACGGAACTGAGAATTATGAAATAAGGGTGAGAGTAATACCTAAAAAACCTCCAAATAATTCCCGGATTCTAACTGGATTCATTCCAATTATAATCATTGGTGGAATTCTCATTACTGGCAGTTCGATTCTAGGGGTCTACATTATACGTTCTAGATCAAGATAAACATCAAAAATGAGTTGCGAAATGCTATTATTATTAAAAAGGATTATAACATTTAAGATTCCAAATAAGTTTATTGCTAAATCAAAGCTCTTTAATTAACTTTTTATGTTTAATGATGTTAATTAATTTAATTTAAACCCATATCAAAATTTTAGGGAGCTCTGATACAAATGGTAAAATTAAAAGATCGAGAGAAATGGAAAAAAGATAAAGATAAAATAATGGATGAATTAATAAGAAAAGGGGAAAAATATATAGAAAATAGTGTTAAAAAATGGGAACAAGAAATCAGAAGAAAAGAACCCCTTCATTAAATTTTAAAAAATACAATTTTTCTCCGCTTCTTTTTTCCTTAGTCTTCTAAAGGATTTCATTGATTTATTACTTTAAATTGTGCTAAGATTACATGCTAATCATTCTATCTCCAAAATTATGAACCACTCACCATGTAATATGTGTAATTTACCACAAGATAATAACATGTCCTTACCTATTCCCCTTCCAATAAATTTACGTTTAATGGCTTCATTAATGATGAAAATAAAATAAGTGTTCTTGCGTGGCATCCTAATAAGTTTATTGCTAAATCAAATAGTACAAAAAGATTATATGTAGTACGCCAATAACCTTTGTAATCTCGATGGTTAATGGTTATATAAAGTTGAAGCGAAAAACCACAATATATTATGGAGATCATATCCTAATATATATCTTTCAGCTTGAAATAAAGGTTTTACGAAGGTGTTTCTATAAAATTGGAATGTGTTTTTTTTTATATACTGAATTTT
>CAZDJH010000217.1:0-6791 GCA_964505645.1 uncultured archaeon
TATTTTTAAATAATAATATCTTTTTAAATTTTTAAGAAAAATGAGAACTAATAAAAAAGGGCTATTTTTAAGATTATATTTAGGAGCTTAAAAAATCTGTTATATGTTCATTTACAGCTGGCGCGAATTCCAAGACGGACTGGTGTCCAGCTTTTTCAATGACTTCCAGTTTACTATTGGGCAAAAGTTCGTGAATCTTTTTATTCATCAGGAGAGGACATGTCTTATCTTTCTCTGCAGCTAATACAAGTACTTCGGTCTTGACATCTGGCAATCTTTCATAGACATTATGCGTTGCAATGGCATCCGCTTGATGTATTATATCCTTTTTAGTTGGGCCGTATTCAGTTTTTTCCTTAACAAGGTCCTTTACAGACCAAATCCCATAAAACTTTTTGTCTGGGTTTTCCACCATTTCCTTGTAGAACTTGCGGGTATAATTTCGCTTGGCACCCTTAATGAACTCATTTAGGGGATCTTCTTGAAGGCGTCTAATATTATTTAAAGCATTTTCACGGTACATCTTTATCCCTTGCTCTGCTGAAACGCCAGGTGGTGTTAATCCAGGAATTGTATTAATTAGTACCGCTTTCTTTACGCGTTCCGGATAATTTATGAGGAAATTCTGAACGATCATCCCGCCTAATGAATGTCCAATAATATGAGTCTTATCGATACTTAAATGGTCTAATAAGCCCGCGATATCTTTGGTATAAACATCCATTGAATATTCTCCATCGGGCCGATCACTTCTACCGGCACCGCGGTTATCCATACGAATAACCTTGAAATGTTTCGACAAATCACCAATCTGGGCTCGAAAATGCTCCTTTCTGTCGCTGAACCCGTGTATTAATAATACGGGCTCACCCTCGCCGTGAATGTCATAGCAGATCTTTATTCCGTTGACCTCAGCAAATAAATCATCTGTCATATTTCAATTAAGGTTAAAATTTCTATAAAATCTTTGGTTAATTTAATTATGATAAAAAAACATTATAAAGAAGTTGAGGAAGAGCCAGTAAAAAAAGCGAATTCAACCAGTACATCGGTTCGGTGGTTAATTACGAGTGAGGATGGACCATGTCATTTTGCGACTCGGCGTTTTGAGATTCAACCAGGAGGAGAAATTGGAATTCATAGCCACGAAGAGGAGCACCATATTTACGTATTAGACGGACAAGCAGAACTATCAAGTGATAAAGGAGGGCATATTAGAGCCCAAAAGGGTGACGTAATTTATATATCTCCTAATGAGAATCACGGAATGCAAAATACATCCAAAAAACCATTTATCTTTATTTGCATCATCCCCTACTTGGTTTGAGAATTGATTGAAGCATCTTTTTACTAAAACCCTTTTTCCTTGAAACCGTAATTCTAAAAAAAACTTTTATTAATTTCGAATTTGGTAATAATTTATAAAAATATACTAAATTACCTTTTATGCAGAGAAGATTACTGTAAATTCCGTAACTCCGTAAGAGTATAAAACAAGACCAGATATTTTCAACAAAAGTGCTGCGAAGTATATAATAATCCGTATATCACCTATAGCCCCCTCTAATAAAGAAAGTACCGCTTCATTAAGGATGTTTGCCCCAATCGCGTAAATTATCACACCCAAGGATAAAATAATTGCTGGCCTTCTGTATTCCAATGAATTATATGCGATATAGAGAAACAACATTGGAATGGTAATCGCGATGATGTTGATACCGAATGAAATAAGGGATATTAATTCAAAATCTTGCGAATTACTGACCTGGTAAAAGAGGATGATTGAAGCCACGATAATCACGATATAGGCAAGTGCGCCCTTAAACTTGAAATCGATAATGCGCCTATCGATAACAAATAGGACTGAAGCATAGCCAATCGCCATTATAAGCATCGCTACCTTCCAAAAATACACATTGGGGATTAAATAATAATGAGTTGGATCGAGTTCTGTCAAAAAGAAATCAAACATAAAAAAAAATATGCGTGAGAAAAACAAACACAGCATCATTATGAATACAGAGAAGATAAATCCGAAGTTAAACTTTCCCTCCTCTTGCTTGCGCTGATAGAGCTTAAATCCTAGGTAGAGCGCAACAATAAACTTGAAAATAATTAGGATAATTGTTATAATAAAAAAGGTATTAAATTCTAGAGGTGTTAAAGTTATGCTCATAGGAAAATTAAAGAGTAACCGAAATAAATAGTTTATGAAATTGTCTAATTCTAAATATTGTTATCTTAAGTTAATACTTAACTGAAGGGATATTTTAAATAAAGATGTTTAATAAAATCATATATTAAATAAATCATATATTAAATAAATCATAATTATTGTAATATAGAAAGAGAGTTGAAAAAAAGATGGATATCTCCGATATTAAAGATGTAAGATATGAGAAAGAGGAAAATGGGATTTGTACAGCTACGCTTAACATTCCTAAGAGGAGGAATGCAATGTCTTTTGTTACATTCCTTGAACTTGAAACTATTTTAGAAGATATGGAGGCCGATGACAATGCGCGAATACTCATCCTTACGGGAGCTAGGGAAGCCAATGCTTTTTCTTCGGGAGGTTATTTTAATATGAACCTCTATCCCAAACTTGATCCCGAATTGAGAAATGAACTGGATCTTTCTGATATAGCTGTTAAGCGATTGTGCATGAAATTTTGGAAGTTTTCAAAACCCGTGATTGCGGCGGTTAACGGATATGCAATTGGTGCAGGGTTTACAATGTTACTCGCAGGGGCGGATTTGATCTATATGGCAAAGGATGCATATATAGGATTTTACTTTATTCGGAGGGCAGTTATAGCGGAGTTTGGAGCTGATTTTCTCCTTCCGTTCTACTTAGGCTTTCAAAAAGCAAAAGAATTATTATACTTTGGTAAAAAATTATCGGCAGAAGAAGCATTGGAATTAGGATTGATTAATGGTGTAGTAAACTCCGATAACTTAATGGGATATGTCCGGGAAAAAGCATTGAATTTAATACCTCCAAAAGCCCCCAGCTTAGCTATAAAAGCCATGAAGAAAAGTATGCATAATTACTTTACAGAGATTATATCAAATACTTTAGATTTAGAAAATAAGCATTTAAGGGATCTTTTCACCACCCATGATTTTCGAGCATCGCTGAAATCATTATCTACAAAAAAGGACCCGAAATTTAGGGGAAAGTAGGTATATCAGAAAATCTTTTTAAAAATGAATAATAATGTTTATTTTTCAATATTTCATTTAACATTATATTGAATAAAAATTTATTAAAAAAAAATACATCCCTATAAGCTAAGAACATGAAATTCATCTTCGTAACTGGCGGTGTTATGTCAGGCATAGGTAAAGGGGTCGTGACCGCAAGTCTTGGTAAAATACTCCAATTTCGGGGCTTTAAAATTTCGGCGGTAAAAATTGACCCGTATTTAAATGTGGATCCTGGGACCTTAAACCCAATAGAGCATGGGGAGTGTTTTATTACTGAGAAGGTATGGGATTTTGAGCCTGTGCCAGATTCTGATGAACGTATATATCGAATAAGCGAGATTGATCAAGACTTTGGAACATACGAGCGCTTTCTTGGAATTACCATACATCCTTCAAATAATATAACATCTGGTCAAATATATTTGTCCACGATTCTGAGAGAACGTAAGGGACGCTTTCTTGGTAGAACAGTACAATTAATTCCACATGTTACCAATATGATTAAGGATAGATTATTTGAAATCGCTCAAAAAGATGAGTTGGATGTTTTATTGGTAGAAGCGGGTGGAACGGTCGGCGATTTAGAATCAAGTATTTTCTTAGAAAGTTTTAGACAAATTCGCTTGGAATTACCAAAACATAATACCGCCTTTGTTCATGTGACCTTAGTGCCTTATTCTAAGGCGGTAGGTCAGCAAAAGTCAAAGCCGACCCAGCATTCAGTTAAAATGCTCCAGAGTGTAGGATTACAACCGGACATTGTCATCGGAAGGAGTGAACAGCCCCTCGAAGATGAAATAAAGGAAAAGATTTCGCTATTTTCTAATGTCCCGAAAAAAGCAGTAGTCTCCAATCCTGATTTAGAAAACATTTACGAGTTGCCCCTTTTATTTGAAGAACAGAAATTGGGAGATTTAATATGTAAAATATTGGATTTAAAAGCCAAGTTGGTTGCATACAGCGCCGTCACTAATTATTCAGAATGGAAAAAGATGGTGAAACTCTTTAGAGAGGCAGATAAATCTGTCAGAATCGCAATGCCAGGAAAATATTTTAATATTTCTGATTCCTATATCTCGATAAACGATGCATTGGAGCACGCCGCGGTCCACCAAGGGTTTAAGACGGAGCTTAAAATGATAAATATTGATGAGAGTACAGATATCGAAAGTGAACTGAAAAACTGTGATGGGATTTTGTTAACGCCAGGGTTTGGTAAAAGAGCCGTTGAAGGTATGATTCGATCTGCCGAGTATGCGATGGAAAATAAGGTTCCTTTCCTTGGGATTTGTTTTGGAGCACAATTATTCTGGATAGCATTTTGTCGGAAATATTTGGGCTTAAAGAAAGCTAATTCAACAGAAATAAATAAACAAACCCCTCACCCAGTAGTGGATTTATTAGAAAGTCAAAAAAGCGTCACAGAAAAGGGCGGAACAATGCGATTAGGGGGTTTGGATATTTATCTAAAGGAAGGAACAAAACTCTATAAAGAATACGGGCAAAAAGAGATTATTGAGCGGTTCCGACATCGATACCACATTAAATCAGAGTATATAACTCAAGAGGCTAAGGAAAAGGGAATCATCGTTTCGAGTACGGACAAAACCGGAAAAATAATTAACAGCATTGAACTAAACCGTCCAGACCATTGGATGGTAGGCACTCAATTCCATCCCGAATTCAAGAGCAAACCTTATAGACCCAGCCCTACTTATGTTGGATTCATAAAGGAATGCATTCAGTATAAAGAAGAATAAATTATTATTTATATTGTTCTATAGCGAAATGGCAATTGGTTTTTAAAGTTTTCTCAAAATAAAGTAGTTTACAAGACTTATTATAATAATATTAACCAATTATAACTTTATGTTAGAGAAACTTTAGTTTTTTACTTTTATAAATCCTAAATAGAGATTCCAATTATGCAATTATAAAAATATGAAATTGAAAAAAGAAATTTTAAATATTGAAAAAAATAATCTTATATTAATTCATACAAATTAAACTAAATTATAAGCAATGTAAAAAATGAAGGAAACAAAAAAAACTCGGTTATTTTTCAGCTTAAACGGCTTCCCAGACCAAATGACGTATCAATTTTTTACCTTAACCATATTTGGGTTTTACTTTGCCGTGATAAATATTGGAACCCTCTTTATGGCACTAGGATATACCATTTGGGGCGTTTGGAATGCATTTAATGACCCCCTAATCGGGTATTTATCCGATAAAAAGACTTTCGGTCGCCTTGGAAAACGGAAATTCTTTATCACAGTAAGCTTTATACCGCTCTGCTTAATGATGGTTTTTCTATTTACCTCGCCATTAGCACCATTTCCCGTTGTTGTACGCTTTTTCTACTTTCTATTCATCATTATGCTTTTTGAATTAATATACACGCTTTTTGATGTTAATACAAAGGCGCTCTTTCCTGAGATGTGGCCCAGTGAAGATGAAAGGGCGAAAACTAATATATGGCTTCGAATTCTGACAGTGATCGGGATCTTGGCTGCTTTTCTTATCCCCACAATAATACCTCCAATTATTCCGGACTATAATAACGCCCAATTGAACCCTCAAGGGGCTCAAATAACCTATATTATAAACGGGATTATAATCGCGTTGATTGTATTTGTAATCGGATTCCTATTTGTACGCTATGGGATTGTGGAAGACCGGACAATTGAAGAAAGTTCAGAATCCGTCCCTACTCCCAGTTTTGTTGAATCCTTAAAAGTTTCCCTTAAAAATAGGAACTTTGTGTTATTGGTTCTTGCAAATATGATGACATGGTATGTGTTGACAATTTTAACCTCAATCTATCAATTTTACGTCCAATTTGTCTTAGGAATAACGGATAGTGCGCCCGCATTTGGAATTTTCAAAACCTTTTTCTATTACGGGTTTTCAATCATACTTGCGTTCTTGGTAGCAATTATCAGTATGCCGCTCCATAAAAAGATCGGAACAAAATATGGAATGCGAAATGGATTCATCATGAATATGGCAATAATGGGGTTTACTTTCTTCTTCTATCTATTCTTCTCGAATAATGCAATCAGTCATATTTTGGCGATCGTTGTTTCAGGTGCTATCGGATTCGGTTTATCAGGAATTCTTTTTTACTTCGACATTTTAATGGGGGATGTAATAGATCAAGATGAGATAGAGAGCAAATATAAGCGTTCAGCAAGCTTTTATGGTGCTAATGCCTTTATCCATCGGTTTTCGATTATACTATTTATCGCATCGGTCACTATCACCTTCCAATACACTCCATGGTCTAAGGAGTTCGGGATAACAGACCCTTTATTAGTGTCTCTCCCGTTAAAGATCTTATTCTCAATTGGCCCCGCAATAGCGTGTTTTATCGCATTAGGATTAATGGTGTTTTATGATTTACACGGGAAAAAGCTCGAGGACGTAAGGGAACAATTGAAGACACTTTAAACCAAAATAGAAACCACATTAGCCCCTCTTTTTTTTTTATTATATTGCCACAGTGCTCAGCTAAATAGCCCATCTTAGGTAGTATAAAGAAAAAAAATAATAAAAATTAATAAAATACCAAAAAATAA
>CAZDJH010000218.1:0-6743 GCA_964505645.1 uncultured archaeon
ATAATATGTGTTTTTCATTATCTTAGATTTGATATTTAAAAATCTCAATAACTTCTTTCCCTAATTCCGTGATATATATCTTTTTGTTCCTTTTATCATCAGATATATTAATAAAGTTCAGTTTTTCATTCATCGGTTTAAGATATTTCCTACTTTTCATGTATTTACTTGCTTGCAATTTGCGCTCTTCGGGGTTTTCAGAGATTAAGGTAATAAGTTTATCTTCAAACAATTGCTCAATTAAATCCTTTTTATAAATAAATTTGGGCTGTGTATTCTCATGAGTTTTGTTTTGATATCTCTCTTCGATCATTTCTTGAATGAAACGCAAGATTTCGATTACCTTCCTATCTGGCTTTTGAATTGGGAAGGTCATCGGGATTTTTATGATCATGTCGCCCTTATGATCTGGTCCCGTACCAGAAGGATCATAGTCCGTGGAATAAACATAATATACATCGCAGTCCCATAACTTTGCTGCTTCTATGGAGGCAATCGCCGTTATTTTCGAGCCGGAGCCCACATTAATATATATTTTTGAGTTCGGGTTAAGGTCTCGCTCATATTTAATAATCATTGAAATCTCTTGGATTATCTCTATGTATTGGGTATAATCAACCTCCTTATTGATGATCTCCATCTGTGGAAGTTGTTTTTCTAATAGAGCTAGGTTTTGTTTGAAATAAGAAAGATTTACATCGTTTTGCCCGGTCTCACGTATTATTGCGGTGAAATAATAAAGTTTATTAGGGGGATTCTCAATTATGGGTTGGGTTATACGTGCCCGCTCGCGAGAGTTAAACACGATGTGAATGGGTTTTACAAACATATATATCACAAATGATTCTTGCTAAATAAAGTAATTTAATATCATTAATAAAAACATCATTTTTTTCATAAAAATTCTTTAAATTCTTTTATTATGGTAATTTTAACCTTAAAATTGCTACTTGATCGAAATATTTAAGGCATATCTTCCAGTAGGTAATGTTAGGTTAAATAGTAACTACTTGTTTTAATCTCTATAACAATTTTCACAGATATATCCCCCTCGCTGAGTAAGGAAAATAAGTTCATAAAACATAATGAGAATCCGCTCCTAAATAAAGGCAAGAGGTACCCTTTTAGGAGGGGCTTACCATCGTTTCGATAAAGTCGGGTCTCAAAGACCGAAAAGGAAGCGGGATAATATCTCGATATTCCATATCTTTTTATAATGTCCAGATTTGTCCGGATTTTTGGCAACTATGGTTTACCCTTATCCTATTTTAAACCAATCGGAGATAACATATAAAGAAGATATACGATTTATTCCATTCAAAGAGGATGAGATAGATTTAAATATTCTTATCCGTGATTTATTTACCAAACATCTTATTATGTTGGGTAGGTCAGTAGAATTTTATGATTTTTCTATGAGATGGCGTAAACCTTATGATTCTATCGACGAATATATAGAAAGCCGCGAAAAACTTAAGGAAAAAAGTAAATTCTTAAGTATCAATATTTTCGGATATGGGAATTTAAAGCGAATGCATCTAAATATAATAAAATATTATAGTGCAAATAGTATGAATCCAAATAATCCTGCATATAAAACCAATATGGATGATAGATCAAATCAAATGAATCAAAATCATCCCGAATATAAAGATGATGAGGATTAATCATAGCGCCCTTAAAGTTAAAGAAGGTTCCAGTTTTCTAATTTCTTTATTTTATTAATGCATAATGGAAAATAACAATAAGCCTTAGGCTTTAAAATAATTTAATTCATTACTAATATATTGAGAGATTATTCCGATTTATTTAATTTCAATTTAATGTATGTGTATGCCTTATCATAATAAAGAAATTATTTAATGAAATATTAACTTAAAAATATAACACTTTAATAAGAAAAAATATTACAAAATGATTTGAAGATGTTAAAGATCAATAAAGCTGATTTTAAACAGATTGAGCAGTCAGATTTCCCAGAACTTGTGGAAAGAAAGGGCACCGGCCACCCGGACTCCGTGTGTGATGCTGCTGCCGACTTGAGCTCGAGAATGCTCTGCAAATACTACTACGAGGAGTTCGGCCGATATTATCATCATAACGTCGACAAGGCCGCATTAGTGGGAGGAATGGCCAGACCCGAATTCGGAGGGGGAAAAATACTCGAACCCCAATACTTTCTCATCATCGGTCGAGCAATCAAACAAGTCTTCAAGGAAAACGCCATTACCCATATTCCAGTTGCAACAATTTGTTTGGACGCTTGTCGCACTGTGGTATCCGATGTGTTTCGGAACTTAGATTTAGTGGAGGATATTCAATTTGATTATGCAGTAAAACCTGGTTCTATCGATTTAACCGGCGTATTTGAAGAATCAGATGCTATGGAACATGTTCCTTTGGCGAATGATACCAGTTTTGGAGTTGGATACGCGCCTTTATCTGATTGTGAAACCATCACCTTGGAAACGGAAAGGTTGCTTAATTCGGATAAGTTTAAGGATAAATGCCCTGGTTCCGGAGAAGATATAAAGGTCATGAGCCAGAGACTCGGAAATGATGTGGACATTACCATCGCAAATGCTATGGTAAGCAAATACATTCACGATAAAGATGATTACATTAATTACTGCCAACAGATAAAGGAGGCAACCTTAGATCTAGCAAACGAGCTGATTCCCGAACGGAATGTGAACGTTAATGTAAACGTGGGCGATTCAATCGAACAAGATATTTTATACCTTACCATAACGGGTACCAGCGCAGAAGCAGGAGATGACGGGGAAGTTGGACGAGGGAACAGGGCAAACGGGTTGATTACTCCCTGTAGGACAATGAGTTTGGAAGCTGTTTGCGGGAAGAACCCCATTAACCACGTGGGAAAGATTTACAACGTGCTTGCTAATAATATGGCAAAGGAAATATTTAAACGCGGCGAGGGAAATATTAAGGAAGCACATGTTAAATTGCTCTCCCAAATTGGGAGGCCCATTAATGATCCGTGGGTAACTTCGGTGAGCCTTATACCCGCAGAGAACGTTAATTTTTCGAGTATAGAAAAGATCGCAAATGAAGTCGTGGAGGAGAAACTTACCAAGGAAAACATAATTAACCTTCGTGGAAGACTCATTGCGGGAAAGGAGCAAGTCTTTTAGACCTTGACCTTATAACCCATTTTCTTTTTCTTATTTTTTTTAATTTTCAAATTGCGCCCCAACATCGGAAATAATCGGAAATAACATTATTCTATTAATTAAACTCCGCTTTTCCGTTAGTTAAATCAATTATTTTGTTAAGGATATAAGAATCGTTTTTCTACAGAAAATAAAATTATTAATAGAGCGTTTTTATTAGTATTATAGATGTTCATTGCATCTTCTTATAAAGAGGTTAGAATAAAATGAGCTTAGACAAATGGCTTGGAAAGGAAGAAGATAAAGAAGAAGAGGAGGATCCGGAAGGGTCCAAGGAGGGGCAGAAGAAGCAAAAGGGTAGCCCGCAGCAAACCACATTAATACCCCAAAAAAAGAAGAAATCTAAGGCCAAACTTGTTGAAACGGTTAAACAGAAGGTACCAAAAGGCGGTCTATCCCACAAATTGCAAAAATACCTCTTAACATGCTCCAATTCCAAATGTAAATACAAAAAAACCTTAATGAAAAGAGAATTAAAGGGAAGTGATAAAATCTGCCCGCGATGTAAGTCGGATATGAATGTGAAAGTTGTATAAGTTTGATAAATCAATTCATATTAACGCTCTAACTATAAACTTGGATGAACGGTCACAAAATCCTTTTTAGACCCAAACAATAATAAATAGAGATTCACTATTTTAATTAACCTTTGACCCCTAATATATTTCTCCTTAAAGGGAATGGCTTTCTTGTAATTAATGGGTAAAGGTAATTCGAAAGGAAAAAGAGTTGGTTTTCTTTTTTTATCCTTTTGGTCCTTCCGGTAATGGCTTTTCCAGATTGAACTTCCTCTCACAATGAGGGCATCGATTTCGGGGCCGGTGATAGCGGATGATTAGATAAATGAGAAGCCCTACGCCAAATGTAAGAAAGATGAAAAATGCCCAGAGTTCATGGTATCTGTGCGGAAGGCTGGAACGGGATAGTTTCACATAGCGCTCACACGTGGGGCAATATATATTCTTTATTTTAGTCATATTTTCTAATCACTATATCTAATAGTAATAATTCAAAATCCCATATAAAAATCATTCAAAAAACTCAAGATGGACTATCCGGGTTAAATTTCTTTAATTTTTCAGCGGGACGGCCCACATAAATCCAGCCCCGTTCTAAACGCTGGTTAATTTTAGTAAAGCTTCCCATACCTAATATTGCGTCTTTTTCTATTACCGTCCCCGGCGCTACCACGCTATAGGCCCCAATGGTAACTCTCTCGCCTATAACCGTCTTTTTAATTAATAAAGTGCGATCTATGATGATGGAACTTAAGATAACGGCGCCTTCTCCTAAAATTGATTCTTCACCAAACTTCACAAACTCGGAGTCGATATAACTGTCAATAATTCCCACATTTGGAGGGACATGGACATTAAAAATATTAAGGGTGAAAATCTTGGACCAAGGGAGTGGAAAAAAATTGTAGAGCTGAAGTATAAACTCTTTAATAGTTTTTCTTAAACTATAAAAAAAATAGCCCCTATCCTTTAAGTCTATTTTAAAGATGCCTTCACGGGGGGTATAAATTAAATTGATTAATATAAGATATAATTTGGCGAATAATAATACGGTCAATAGAAAGATTCCAAGGAATGAGATGGCTAAGAAGGGCAATAAAAAGAAAGAAACCCATGGCCAAAAGAGGGAATGAAAAATCTCGATGTAATTAAAGATCCAGATAAAGGTTAAAAAGAGTGCGGGCCATATCATAAAGAATTTGATAATAAAGAATCGGCTCTCTTTTAGATTATTGCCGCGGACGACTTGTGGATTTTGAAGATTACTCATCGGAATGCACCTTTAAATTCAAGATTTCAATTAAATTCTGTTTACTGTGTATTTTTTTAATTGGGGCTCCATAGTATACGGAGTTTGAAACCAGATGGCTGTCTTTAGAGGTTATAGAAAAGGGCAAAATAGTGGTATTTTCATTAATATCATTGCCCGGTGGGATGCAACATCCATCCGAAATCACTACATTATCACCAATTTTTACCCCTTTTATTGTTAAATCTTGATCCCATGTCTGGTTTGACAGCAAGCATTTTCCTAAATAAACGTTTTCTCCCACCTCAATAAATTCTTTACCCAAATATAAATCCTCAATGACCACACCTTTTTGGAAGCAGCAATTGCCAATAAAATTAAAGACCGCCTTGATCAACCAAGGAAAGGGACTTCTCTGTACCTTCCATTTTACATATCTAAGTAAAAACGAACGAATAAAATAAAACTCATAACTTTTGGTTTTGTTTTTCCAATGGAATTCCCCCTCTTTTGGTTTATCAAATTTACAAATAATAATAAAACAGCACTTGGAGACCAGGATACATAAGAGAATGTTAAGTCCATAGAGTGCTAAGAGCAATGCAGGGGTAATAATTAAGATAAAGGTCCTAATATATGGAAAATATGCAGATATAAACACAAAAGGGATGAAAAGTTC
This sequence comes from uncultured archaeon, assembly GCA_964505645.1. Lineage (GTDB taxonomy): Archaea > Asgardarchaeota > Lokiarchaeia > Sigyniarchaeales > SOKP01 > TEKIR-8. The sequence goes on from CAZDJH010000218.1 coordinate 5,641, forward strand.
TTTAAAATAAAGAATAAGGCAAAAAAGAGGTAGAAAATAAGACATAAAATAAATTAATGCAAATAGAGCGATATAAGTAGGAGTTTTTTTAATAAATTTTGTTTCTGAATTATTGTACGTTTCCTTTTCATGTCTTGAATTGGGAGGTTTATTATCCATAATTGATTCCCATAAATCGTCAATATTTGTTTCAGATATCTCACCCGTTTCCCTCTGATTAACCCCTACTTTTTCTGCGGGATACCCCGAATAGATGGAATTTTCCGCTAAAGTTTGATCAAACTTAGTTACTGAAAGCGTATTAACGGTGGCTCCTTTTCTTATGATTGTTCCGGGTGATATGAACGAATGAGGAGCGATAATAACATGATCTTCTATCTTTATCTTTTTAATGATTAAATAATTTTGAAAAACCATAGAAGATTTAACAAAACTTCCTTTTCCTATAACTGTATGTTTCCCAATCTCAATGAATTCCGTACCGATATTAGCTTTATTAATGCTGTTAGTAAATGATGTTTCAATGCCAAAAACCGTCAGTAATAAATTAATCAATACCGAAGAAGGTAGTAAACTTGAAAGCCAGATGGGCCATTTTTTGATTACGGCTCGCAAACTCCAATAATAATAATCCCTATCGCTTTTTTCTCTTTTAAAAACACCCTCTTTGGGTTTGTGAATTAAGTTCACGAAAATTAAAAAGAGTTTTGAGATAAAGAGTGCGGTAAAAACGATTAAGAAATAGCTTAAAAATACTTCAAAAGGGAGAAAAAAAATGAATAAATAGATGTTATGATAAGTCAAATAACAATACAATAAGAAAGTGGAGAAAAGAAGAAAGACGCTGGTCCAAATATTAATGATGTAGATAAATAAAAAAGAGGACGATGCGAGATAATTAGTAGTGTATGGTCCATCATTAACGCTCGTGGGAGTACTTGTCATAAATACATCTCTCAGGTTCTCAGGTTTTCAAGGGGAATGGATTTGTAGTTACCTTTTATATTTAAATATTCTATTTATTTAAATTAAATGCTTAAATGTTTATATATTGAAGTCTCCCCGCCCTAAAGGACGGGGATTCCTACGAGTCCGCTAAGCGT
>CAZDJH010000219.1:0-6725 GCA_964505645.1 uncultured archaeon
TATGTAACCTTAAGAAGGAGAATATTAATCTTGATCAAAATACTTTATAATTACATTAGGTTTAGATAATTTAAGAGGATATTAGCTCATAAATATGTTATAAGTTAGTATCTAAAAACTTCATGCAAATAGACTTGTTTCGTTAAATTCGTCTATTCAACGAGAAGCGCAACCTCTTTACACAATAAAAAAATGGCGATGTGATTAGGGAGTTCAATAATTTCATCCATCAAAAAAGGCCCATACTCTATTCCCTTTATTTTTGTCTGAGGAACCTCCGGCACTATTATTTTGATTTTCTGCGTATTTTTCTCGCTTTTGAAAATTATGGGATCCAAACCTTCTTTGACTTCATTTAACGGTTGAAAATCATATAATTCTTCAATGGATAGTTCTTGAACTTTAAAGCCCGTTTTACCGTGTAATGTTCCGGGGTATCGAATTAACCGATGTATGTCTATGCTGACGGGCTCATCTATTTCCGCTCCAATCTGATCTACAATCCCTCTTAAAAATCTCCTCCAAGTAATAAGCCCAAAACCTTCAATATTCCATAAATTTCTCTCGTTATTTACAATTGTTTGATAAAAGAAATCCTTTGAATTAATAAAACTCTTGATAACGTTTTCATTTAATCCAAACCGATTTAAAAGTGTCTTAATCTCATTATTTGAGTATTTTTCTAGTATATATTTAATCCTTCCTACAATCTTTCCCGACCAATCAAATTTATTATCTATTAAACCGTAAATATTCCCTCCCACCTTTTTAAGCCCCAAAACTTCAAATGAAATATTATTCCCCGTTACATAATCCACAATTTCCCTCCTTTCGGTGCTTTTTAATGTCTGAATCTTGTTATTTTCGACTTTTAAATGGTATCCCCTATGGCCTGAAAATGCAAGCTTTATCTGTTCACGAGGAATATTGAAATCATCAATCAAAAAATCATCTAATAGTTTTATTATTTCTCCTTTTGCTCTTTCCAAACATTTTTCACATATCCAATTTAATGTGTCTATTTTTAAACTCCCGCATTTAGGGCACTTCTCAATCATTCCCTTTCCAGTTGCATGACACTCTTTACATGTCCATATATCATGATCCTTTTTGCATGGCGTGTAAAAGTGGTCAACATCAATATCTACGATTAAATCGCAACCTATGTATCCTTTCTTGTCCATTGTGGGGCCTTCGGGCCTTTTATAGATGGAACCGCTCGAATAGGCGTGCCGTGGGGCATTTTTTTGAAGATAGGATTTTAACATCTCAACCTCATTGAACCCCCTATGCCTAATCATAATTGCTTTATTCCAAGGAATGAATCCAAACTCCCGTTTCTGAATTGAGCTAACTGGTGCTATTTCTTCCGTTTTTTCCGTATAATAAGCTCGAAACACCCGTTTTAGAAAAGTTTCATTTACCATTTTCTTGTTTGGCTTCTTGATATTGTTGGAATTGTACATAGAAAAGGGGATGGGAGATCTTCCTCCGCTCATCTTTTTTCTTCGAATGATAACCTTCCAAACATAAATCATCGTGATATTCTGACGCACGGCAGAGGTTCAGAGATTTGAGCGTTTTACAAGAGTGTGGTGTATATCCTTTGTTTTTCGCAAATGAAACTTGATAATGAGTCTTTTCTCTATCAAAATCGGGCATTGTTGAGAAGACATCAACAATCTTTTCAATAGGATATTCTAACGCATGTAAGAAGAACACGAGAAATAATCTTTCGTTATGCGAGAGATTCTTTCCTTCTTTAGCTTGTGAGAGAATGTGCTTAATGCAAGGCGGAAACAAATGAGATATATCTGTTCCCTCTTCGAATCCTATTTCGATTGAATATGTAAATTCTTCTTTCTTTTTTTCCCATATTGCTATAATCTTGTTATAGATATCTTTAAAATCGTCAACTTTTAATAATAGTTCCCTTAAGGCGGAGGTATTTTCGCGGTTTTTGGACCCTATCTCTAAAATTTTCTTACGTACATATTCTTGTAATAGCCGCGCTATATCTTTTCTAAGGATAAATACATAACCTCCGGAGATTGGATTATTTACTAACTTTCGGTATTTATCTTGTAGATGGGCGCTCATTTTAATATAATCAATATAATGAAGCTTATAATGCGTTGTTAATTTCTCCGTTTTATTTCTCAGCTCATTCTGTCTAAAAAGCTGGGCTTCTTCAAAATATTTTAAGTCTAAATCTAAATCTTGACAAATTTGGTAAATATTATAATCGTTTTCATCAATCAATGAACTATATGTAATTTTTGAGTATAAATTCGCGATTCGGTTGGTGATTATGTCGACATCTAAGGTAAATAATAAGATTTTTAGAAAGAGATACAAATAGATATTCAAATCGTTTATCTCATATGCTCGAATGGTTTCTAAATTGTTAAAAGATGAAGTAAAGAAGTCCATAATCCTCTCTCTGATAAAGGGGCCATTAGTATCAAAAAGTTCTGAGACGAATTGAGATGGCTCTTGAGTTGCAATATCAGAATAAACCGTTTTTAGCGATGGAAGCCATGGATAGTGGTGCAATAGTTCGGGTTCAATACTATTAGTTTTACTCAAAAATGTTAAAACCTCTTAGTACATTTTGGCGCTTCTTATATATGTATAAATCCTCGCTAATGATAAAAATAAATAAAGAGGGGGCTAATTTTCTAAAAAAGTATTTTATGAATCATAATGAAACAAGTGAACTAGAACTCGTCCATATCATCCTCGTCGTACTCAGTCTCCTCTACTCTGGGTGCCAAGAAGTAGCTTAATTCTCCCCCCTCGAGAAGATTATAAATCATCTTGAGTGGATGATCTGTCTTTAACGAAATTTCTAATTTTTCTGTAATGGAACTAATTTTCAATATTGCCTTCAAAAATGTTAAGCTGTACGCTCCTGTATTAGAGTCAGATATATGCGTCTCTATTAAGTCCTCAACCCCTAAATTATATACCATTTCCCCAATTTGTCCTGAAGAACTAAATGTTAACCCTTTTTCCTCTTCTGCCTTAAGCTTTAGTATCTCGGAATAAATCTCGGCGTCTCTAATGGCTTCCACCAAGAACTCGGGGTCTATTACCCATGTAGTGGGGTATTCGATTTGGAGCAGATTATCCATAGGTATTTCTTCCATTTCTATATCTAAAAGAGCGAGACTGAAGGTTCTTTTCCTTGATGTACCCTCCCTCTGCATTACAATCTTAATTTTATTGTCTGCTTCGGCAAAATCTATCTCAATAGAATCATCTGTGGAACTTCTCTTTAGTATCTTATTTAAGTCATCTAAGTTCACTCCTACCTTAGTTTCTTGCTCACATTCATATTCATCAAAATCCTCATTCTTAATTGTGAGTTTAAGTAAACAGATGCGCGATGGGTCCATTGCGGTGATTGAAAACTGATCTGGGGTGAAATCGAACTCGGTCTCATCAATGATACTCGCCAAAGTTTCAATCATTATCCTTAAGATTCGACTATTCTCCAATTTTAGCTTCATTTTCTTATGGTAACTTTTATATTAATCATTTAATAATTGAAAAATAATGGTGTGTTTTTTTAAGTATAAGTATATATATGTATCAACCTTTAAAAAAGAATATAGGGTGAAATATTAAAAAGAGAATAAAAAAATTTATCAATGTTATTCCCACTGGGTCAATTCATATATATTATACTAATTATATTATAATTTAGAATGAAAAAACCATGACAAAAAAAGAAAAAGAAAGAAGTATAAAGAGGGAAGCGGGTTGGATTTAGAGCTTTTGGACGCGCTCGATCCAATATAACGCTTCATCCCTAAGTCTTAACAAATTTTCGGTGGCTTTTTTCTTGAAGTCCTCAAAACTCTCTGCCCCATGCACTGCGTCCTCAATGTCGTATAAAACTGAAGTGGAGGCGTGTTTGAGGTCTCGAAAAAGCATATCTTCGGTTGTATTCTCTACCATTTTGAATTTACACCTTTAAGTTTTTACAATTTTAATTTAGAAATGTGGGTTTGGAAATTGTGGGGGAGGGCGGTAAGTTTCCAGTCGTTAAGGGGAGAAAAACCCAATTGGAATGCTTTAATGAAGGCTACCCAGAAGTGCGGGCAAGATCCCCCAGCCGCACATGTTCTGAAGTCGCAATCGCGCTTTGGGTTCTTGATGGTTTTCCCGTTGATAACGAGGTAATTTGTCGTGGTCCAGTTTTGTCCTTTAAATGAATATTTATTTATTTCCTATTAAATTATTAAAAATCAAACTAATAATTAACATTAAAATATTATCAAGAAAATAATTCAGTCACAGTGATTGAAATGGAAAATCAATCTGCTAAAGAAAGAATGATACAAGATATAACGAATGATGATTTGCGAGTCCAAGTAAAAGGATACGTGAATGATTTTCAAGGTGGAGATACCTTTATCCTAAAAGATAGCTCCGGAAATATAAAAGTCGATTTAGAGGCCCTTAAAGTGGCATTTGATTTTAAGGAGGGCGACTTGGTAAATGTTATTGGCGATTTAAGCATCATAACATCTGGCGAGAAAATAATTGAGGCCGAAATCATACAGGATATGAATCAATTAAATTTCGAATACTATCAAAAGATATATGGACTCAAGAAGGAAATGCTCGAAAAGGACACCAAATAACCCCCCATAATATTTTTATTCAACAGAATTAATTTCCGCCTTAAATAAATATCTAATTGACTCTAATACCCATTACAGTCCTAATAATAACAAATTTCAAATAGAATAGAACATTTTTAAAGTTGTCTTGAATATTTATGTGATTTAAAATGGTACAATTCTGTCCTGAATGTGGGTCCATCCTTCGAAAGACCTTTATTGAAGATGATCCATATTTAATTTGCCGTTGCGGCTTCAAGAAACCTCTTAAAGAAAACAAAGAGGAAATCCAGAAAAAAGTCGAACGGAAGAAAAAAAAGCTTGAGGAAAACCTTATTGTCGTGAACAAAGAAGATAGGATCACGGTGAATCTAACCGTTGATCGAGTCTGTCCTAAGTGCGAGCATACCAAGGCTGAAACGTGGCAAGAACAAACCAGAAGTGCTGATGAACCGAGCACCACATTTTTCCGATGTTTAAAATGCAAACATACGTGGAGAGAATATTAATTTAAAATCAATATTAATATATAAATACTAACTTAGAAATGAATAGTGCTTTGAATATAAAAGAGAAATCCTTATTAGAAAGGATTTTAGATCAAAAAGCCCTAATTCTTGTTATATTGGGCTTCTCTCTTAGGATTGGGATGCTTATTGTATATTATATCGAGGATATTATCTCCCCGATGTTCGGGTGGGGCGATACAGGCAGGAACTTTAAGATTTCAGATAGTTATCCCCCTTTATCATATTATTTTATAGCTGTCTTTCGGTTCTTATCATTTGGAAGTGTTCATATTTTCATCTTTTGGGCATTTTTATGGGAAATTTTCGGTTGTATCCTATTTTACTTTGTTTTAAAAAGCTTTAATATCAAAAGCCTCAATTATGCCTATGGTCTTTTCCTTTTGAATCCTTTTTTCTTTCTAAATTTGGTTTTTGGCGTTAATAGATGTGGATATCAATTTACAGATTCTTTCTTTTATTTTCTTTTCTTTCTGGCGCTTTATTTCCTTCCAAAAAAGGAATCTCATAATCAATTCTTTTTTTATTTATTTTTGGGATTATCGATGTGTGCTAAGTATTATACCCTCCCTGCCTTAGGCTTTTTCATTTTAAAATTTATTTTAGAACGGGATTGGGACCAATTGATTAGGTGTTTAGTGGGAATAATCCCATTGGTTTTAGGCTTACTCTTTCTACCTATATTTTTTCTCGATTGGTATTATGCCCAAACGACCAGTTGGGTCTCTTCAGGCTCAATCACCCCAGTATACATTCGAATTATTCCAAGTGCTATAATTGCTATAATATTCGTCATTTTTCGGCTAAGAAAAGCGGACGGGCTGGAGATAGTCACTATATCAATCATTGGGTCCGCAGCATTTCTATTCATGACACTTCACTATGTAGAATGGTTTGTACCGGTTATTTTTTATGGAATATTAAAGGAAAAGGAATTCTTTACCATTGAACTTAATTTTAGATTTATTAAACGTGAAGTCAACGTGAATAATACCTTATTAACATTTTATTTATCCTTTATTGGAGTTTTCCTGTCTTTCCTTTTTATCATAACTGGATTCAATGATATGAAGATATAGGTAAAAGAGATAAATAAATTAAAATTTCCTCCTCCTAAGTACATCTTCAAGGAGAACTAAATTTAGAAGAGTAATTTTCATAAAAATGAAGTAAAACCCTTAAGTAAAGGGGTTTTTCAAGCTAGAGACGCAAGTCTTTAAGTAAAGTAAAGGCTATAAATTTACGAGAGAACCTCTAGAATCTTCGTTAATATACGGGCCTTACCCCCGGTTGATTGGAGCAAAGTTTTTCCACATACAAGGCATTCCACGTCTTGAGCCGCACAACCAAACACAATCTGCTGGTTTCCACACTTTAAGCATTTTACACGTAAAAATCTGCTGTTGGCCTGCGGGATGAGTTCTCTTATTTTCTTTTTTTTATTCATGATTAAAACTTATCTTTAGTTATATTCATTTTAATCATTTTAATCTAAAAAGTTTAATTATTTTTCTCACCTTTTACCTTATTAATAACATCGTTCGTCCTCTGTAGTAATTGAAAT
>CAZDJH010000220.1:0-6711 GCA_964505645.1 uncultured archaeon
TAGTCGATCAACTCCCGGAGAGATTTCTTCTCCTGGCATATCAAGATCTTATTATTATTTTTTTTGAAATGGTATATTGGTTTAATATGCAATACCTTAATTTAATTAATAAATTTCACGGAACAACTTTTCTCTACTTTTTTTAATATAATTGGATTATGGATTTAAATATTTTGTATTTTAATTATAAATACCAACAATCAATTAATTAGTAATTAATAAAAACAATAAGGTGCTAGTCTGTTTGCAACAAAGGGAAAACTTAAAAAAAGAATGCCCCAATTCTTTTGGTTTGCTTTTTATAAAAATGATTTAATCTCATTTAAGATATTTGCATGAATTTAAAAGCCTTATTGCCTGGTCGATATCATTATAATTATTATAATAATTAATAGCAAACCGAATCAAGATATGTTCAAGTGAGTTTGGATATTGTTTAAGGGTCGTGAAGACATTGTTCTTTGTGAGATAACGGTGGATTTTTTTGGAATTATGATGTTCAAGGGTAATTATCCCTGATCTATACTTTTCATCAGTGGGAGTTATGATTTTAAGGTTAAAAGCAGAAATCTTGTCCAGAAAATAAGTTGTTAAAGAAATAATCCGATTTTCAATTGCTTTTATACCCTTCTGAATACTTCCAGCCCCGATTGTATTTTTTATAAGGTTTAAAGCGCCCTTTAAAGGTAATAACGATGCAAAGTTAGGACACCCTCCCAGAGAATCCATAGAACGTGGTTTTCGAATTACATTTAGATTTTGATTATCCATGGCGAATGGATTATCCACAGAGAGCCATCCAGTAAAAGGTAAGTGGTATTTATCGACTAATTCCTCTTTAATGCATATAATTCCGATTCCATAGCCACTGCCAATCCATTTTAAGGCATTTGTAATTAAAACATCAATATTGAATCTTTCTATATCGATTTCAAAGGCTCCGAAGGCTTGGGTGCTATTAACGATATTTATCAAATTATTTTTCGAACAAAATGAGCCTAATTGACTTAAATCTTGTTTAAATCCATTAAATGATTGTACATGACTGTGAATAATATATTTTGTGTCATCTGAGAGATATTTTCCAAAGGATTCAACGGGATACATTCCATCTTCATCTTTTATCCTTTTACAAGTATAACCCAACCGCTCGAACATATGAATTGAGGTGGGGAATTCAATAGACGGATAAAGCACTTCTCCCCTGTTTCTATTTAACATATACGCACTGGCAGCGATCCCCGAGCTGGTATTGACTAGAAATGCGACTTCATAAGGGTTGATATTTAAATATTCCGCAACTAATTTTCTAATGTGCTCTAATTCGACCCAAAAGTGTTCATGCCCGATATCCCCCTGGTTATGCATTCGATTAAAATAATCAATACCTATCTCATAGGAACTTTTGTTCATTAAAGACGCACCCGCACTTAAAAAATAGGTTAACTCACTTTCCTTAAGGGCGGGATATTCTTCTTCTCGAATCACCTTCCAATTTATTGACATTTTTTACTTTCCCTTTTTGCCCATTTAATTAAAAACGTATTATCTTTCTCTAATTTAAAAACTCATAACTTTACTTAAAATTTGGTAGAAATAATAAGCACGATACATTAAAAAATCATCGATTATAGAAAAATTCTTATTAAATTTACTCCTTAACTATTATGGAAAATTTAGAAAAAAACTCACTCTGTTCCCAAAATGAAGGATAAGAAATCTCCGTATTCCCCAGACCTTGAGGATCTAAACCAAATCTTGCACGCTATCCGAAGTGAAGGTCATCTTGCGGGAGTTTTACTTTCATATTGCGATGGAACTTTAATCAATGGAGATTTAAGTAAAAAGGCACAAAAAGAAATGTCCTTAATGAATTTCGTCCCTATGATAGCTTCTGTCTTAAAAAGCGGAGAGAAATTAAGTCAAATAGTTGGAGAACGAGAATTAATAAAGATTATTGCGCAATTAAATAATCATTCCATAATCATTTTTAAATATGCTGATAGCAACCTTTTTCTTACATTATTAGTGGACCACTTTTCGCCCGTAGGCTCCATTATTGATACTATTGAAACAAATATAGATGATTATCTTCTTAAAATAAGTAAGTTTATTTAACTTAATTTGAAAAAAGAAGTAAAAAAACTTATTTTAATTATAATTATTACTATGATAATTAGATTTCCGAATCAATTTCTTTGAGATATTCCACACAGATATCAGTAACTAATCCAAGTGCTTCTGGGTCCACGACGTCAGGTGTATCTTCTCGGGTATGGTAATAAGGAGCTAATTCCTCAACTAAATTAAGAGCAGAAATACAAGTAGCAGAAATCCCCTTTTTACTGAATACCGCAGCATCTGTCGCTCCAAAGGGAAGAGAACCAATTTTTGCATCATTTCCTTGCTCTTTAGCAACTTTATAAAGTTTCTCATAGATTTTTTCGTCATGATTCGCGCCGATGAGGACTTCTTTATCTACAAAAATGATTGGAACGGTTTTTGCTACAGAATCAATATTTACCACTTTTGTGTGTTCATCTTTAAGTTGTTCATAATGCTTTTTTACATATCGTTTAGCCCCTCTCAAACCCGCCTCTTCTCCTGCAAATGAGATTAGATATACTCGCGTATTTTTTGGCCAGAATTCCTCCTTATTCTCCGAGAGATATTTCCCTATCCCAAGCACTATTGCAACTCCAGATAGATTATCGAAAGCTCCGGGTACCGGGTTGTATGTATGAAAAAACATATACGCCCCAACAACGGGTAAGAGAAAGAGGAAGATTATTCCGAATATTAGAAAGATCAAATTAAAATAGATAGTAAACAGATTTAAGATCATCTTGATTATAGAAACAATAAACACAATAACAACTCCAGCATAGCCGATATTAATAGTAATCTGCCCAATACGTTTGAGATAATAGAAGAGGTTGAATTCATAAGCAGAATCGTGGTGCGCCGAAAATATTACAGACTGTTTTGGTTCTCCAGAAGGCTCAATAATTCCGATGATATTCTCAGACTCCTTTTTTGGAAAAAGGAAGTCAAAACTTTCATGATACCGCATTACTTCAAGAATAAAATAGGAGACCGTAATAATTAGCAACACAACTTCTATTACCATCAAAATAGGGCTCCAGATAGGGTTAAGTAGGATAATCTCTAAATCAATTAAGAGTGAAAACCAATATATCACGATGGATATAAGGACAATCGCAGCACCATATCTTATTCCCCCAAGAAAAGCCCTGGGGCTGGCAATGTACTTTTCTCGTCTTGTTTCATTGCAATGCGAACTTAATTCAGACTCAATCCTTTTCCCTGCAAGTATTTCTGCTTCTTCACCAGACTCTCTCGGTCCAATCTCATCGCATATCTCTGAGATAAAGTTATGCATGTATTTATTTAAGTTTTCATTAGTCATTTTTCAATCTTTAACAATTTTTATTTTTATTTTTATTTAAATTAGTATAATAATTAGTAACACCTAAAAGTTATTGAACTACCACGCCCTTAAGGACGATGGATTCGTAATTCATCGGGAATTGTTGACATACCATCGGTCTTACATCCCCTCCAAACGCTAACCCCCGTAGTCCCTACGGTTGGTGATGAACTTGGGTATCATTCATCATTCTTAATATTGCTCTATTCCATTTAAATATTATGAGTGTCTTGAATTGAATTCATGAGTTCTAAAATGCGATTCATCAACGCCCTAAAGGACGGTGTGCTTTCGTCCAATAATGGTAAATAGTTAACTTATTCCATCAATTGGATATCTCTCTAAAAATCTCTTTCTTTAAATAATCAAAGTTATACTAATAACATAACACAAAAATTAAGAAACACATTATACTATAAAAATGGTAAATTATAGATTTAGGTTAACTGGTGTGCCCCCAGATCAAGCAATTAAAGTAATCGAGCTTGATCCAAATAAAACCGTTCAGGAAACCAAAAAAACCGTCCAACAAGAGTACAAATTAAATCCTGTGTTAGCAATCCAGTTTATTTTTAGAGGGAAAGTATTACCCGATGCGATGAAAATGGAAAAAGCGGGAATCCACCCCCAAAAAGATGTAATTACTGTAATGGCAACCCAAGCAGGGGGGAATTCAATAATCAATATACATTTAATCTAATAAATTGAGTTTAAGAAGATGGATAATTGGTGAATTCAAATCCTAAAAAAGTATAGAAAGCGTTTAAATGGAACGGTATTATTCATTTTCTCACATTCTTTTACCCTAAAAATAGAATTATTCCTATTAGGAGCTTTGCTAAAGTAAATATAGTTGAAAAATATTAATCTTATAGAAAAGATGATTATTTAAAATGTCATCTAAAAAACATATTAGAGAGCATTCATGAATATTTTATTTTGTCTATTAATAATATTTTCATTTATCTCCATCGTAAGCTTTAATTTTGTCAGAAATAAATCAAGAGGAGGAAATGAATATAGGGTAAATAAATATTTAAAATTAAGATTTGAAAATGGGAGGACTTTTATCTATGTGAATGATAGGCGGTTTAGGCAATGCATGTATTTATTAATGAATATATCTACCAATAAAGTCGAGACATATGATGGAATTGGCTCTATAGATGAAGCAGCAGAAAGATTGGATCGATCCCATGAAGGGCATCCCACATTAATCGAGCCCAGAACGGAATTTTGGGGGCATTGTTCAAATATTCAGGCATGGGCAGAAAACGATTATGACACGCGACTGCTACATCGAAACTTAGCGTTTCCTCTTTTAAAAAAGCTGGTAGAAGCGGGAGATCCTAAAGCAAAACGAGTTTTCAAAGAGGAGATTGCTATAAGGCTGTCAAGTAGGCACCCTACAGTGTTTAGTTTTTTATATCAACAAGGATATTTGAAATATCTGGACCTTAATGAACTTGAAAGTATCTTTGAGGAAATTGAAGAGGCTGAACTTCCTATGATAACTCAAACAGCAAAAGCTTTAAATGAGATATTCCAGAGGGAAGAAAGTCCCTCAAAAAGAATACTGAATCGCAACCTTTTTGGATTATTTAGACCGTTCGACATGTCTCACATCCCCTTTATTTTTTCTAAACTGAAAAAAGATATTGAAAAAAGATATCAAGCAAAAATGGTCAATTTAATCTATGAAAAGTATAATTCAAGAATTAAATTTCCAAAAATTCAATTTATTAATGATAACATTGAATATTTTGACTCTGAAAAGTACACATTTGTAAAATATAAAAAAAAAATAATCGGAATAGTTCAAGATGAGGAAAAGGTATCGCTAATTAATAAAAGAATTGAGAAGATTGAAATTATGAGCGGTTTAGAGGACTTTTATGAAAAGATTAGGGAATTAGATTTAAGTAATAATCTAATTTCGGATCTTAAGGGAATCGAAAATTTCTGCAATCTTAAAAAGCTTAAGATAAATAATAATTTAATTCAAAACATAAATTTATTATGTCAATTCCCAGAACTGGAAGAGGTTTACCTCAGAAATAATAGGATTCAGAATGATATTAATTTTAATGCGTTTCCTAAGGTAAAATACCTTGATTTATCTAAGAATCAACAGCTTACTGAAATACCCCTTTCAATAGCGAATTTAAGATATTTAGAGAAAGTGAAAGTATGGAATTGTAATATTCGGAAATTTAATAAAAACACCGCAGATTATTTCTGGAACTTTCAAAATTATCGATATTTCAAGGGATTTACTCAAGAAGATATTCTTTATTATGAAAGAACTCACAAATCAAAGGCCCAATCGCATGTAGATAATGGTTTATATAAAGCATTCTGTAAATGGCTAATAAATATGAAAAAAAGGATGCAAAAATTTAACTTCTCCTATGAAGATATTCGGGATTTTGAGGTCTCTAACCCCGAGATTAATCCGATATGGAGCGGACGATTAACTAATGCGTTCAGAGCATGGCTCGATCTCCGCTATCAGAAAAAGATAACGGACTTTCTGTGAATTACACACCCCGTGCTTTAGTTTAGTAATTTATTATGAGATTCATCTGACCCCTAACGGGGTGAGTTTTCTCGCATTAAAAATGATAAATATAGAGTCAAAATTCAATAATAAAAAATAGTTTTTTTTGTATTTTACATTACGCTAATTATGGCATTTAGGCGATTAGTAAAAAGAATAAAAGATTGGGATAAAAAGATTACCATCAAAATTAGTAACATTGGAGGGCCATACCTCATATATACTCTGAGAATTTTCTCATTTCTTGGACGTGAAACCATCTGGCTTTTATTATTATGTTTTTATATATTTATATGGTTAGATCCTTTATATTTTATCAATATAGGTTCAGCGTATTTAATTGGGGTTTTAGTAATCGTTCCTATTAAATTTCTATCGAAAAGAAAGAGACCCTTTAGAGAGGTTCCTGAGATCGATGCTTCTGGAAGGAAACCATCATCGGGAAGCTTTCCATCTTGGCATGCATATAATATTGTATCTCAGAGCATTATATTTATACATATTCTTTCCTTTCCGGTTATAGTAATTAGTTTCTTGCTCCTAACATGCATCGTATGTTTTTCAAGAGTTCGATTAGGAGTCCACTATCCAAGCGATGTATTAGCGGGAATAATGATAGGTTTAATTGGGGGTTTAATTACAATCTCTTTCATTAGTCCATTCTTTCTTGGAGTGTTTTACTCGATTCAAGAACTAAACC
>CAZDJH010000221.1:0-6687 GCA_964505645.1 uncultured archaeon
GCGGTTTCATATAGGTGCTGACCCGTTCTATGGCTTTTTCCCACAAACGTAGATTCTTTTTCTCCCATAGATCCCAGACGCGTGGGAAGGAATTGCTCGTTCGTTCCCTCATTCTCTGCGGAAGGCTCACCCTCTCCAATGCCCTATCGGCCAAAACTCTAAGTTTTTTCATATATTTTGGCACGAGGGGATTTTGAGTGATACAATCTCGCGTGTAGGCACCTCCGAACGCCAGGCTCTTTAAAGAAGTCTTTGGGGTGTAGCCCAGTTGAGAGACGATCTCGGGGTGGTTTTCATAGATGCGATCTAAGATGGTTCGTTGTCCACTCGCATAATCGACGAACTTCTCTAACCTCGATATGATGAACTCATTAGGCGAACCGTTATTTCGAAACCCTAACCCGTCGAGGTGTTTATTAAGTTCAACCGCATAACGGATTCTCTGCTTCTCTGAAGCCCCGCAGGAATCTATCCGATTTAAGAGGTGTAGGGCCCCCCAGATTGGCTCGCCCCTCTCCCGTATCTCCGCCCGTATCTCCGAGAATTTCCTGATGATCTGTGCCACAATAATGGATTTATCCGAGAGTGCTTCATTTAACAATTCCTCAAAAGAAAGTCGCTTTCTTGACAAGATATAGGGATCGGAACATATGTCATATCCGGTAAGGCGGGACAGTCGTGGGTGCCTTTCCATGAAGGAATCCATATTATCACGCCATCGGGCGACCCATTCCTCGATCTCCGTAAGTGATTCTAATGTTACCATCGTCTCGGGGAGTCGCGGAATAAGCAACTCCAAGATAATGTCGCGCTGGAATCCCGAAATCTGAACCCCGGATTCGCCTAAAATCTCGTAAAACATGTCTCTGATGACTGCCCGAAATGACCTATTGCCGTTATCGAGCCTCCCTGCCTCCCTGTATTCCGAAAATTTTGCGCTAACACATTTGCGAAAAAAGTCGTCACCGACCCCGAAATAGGTCAAAAATACGGATAAATAAGAATCGATATATGTTTTTCGGATGCGGCTCAGTGAAAAGATGAGACCGTTATAAACGGCTTCTTGAGCCACAACATCCTTTAAAATGTATCTGTTGTCGCATAAAGAATTAAAGAGGTCTAAGGGGCGGTTGAGGTCGAACGTGAGCCCTCTTTTTTCCAATTCCGCTCGATAGTTCTCCAAGCTAACCTCCACGAAATTCCGCACCGCACGGGTGAATTGCTGATATAGAAAATAGGGCAGTTCACCCACGTTTTCATAAAACTCACTAAATTCGGTTAAACTCCTAAGGTATACGGTCGATATTGGCGGGGGAATAGCATCTCTTTCTTCATTTAAGAGCGTCCTAATCCCATAAAAGTTGCGGTAGA
Organism: uncultured archaeon; assembly: GCA_964505645.1. Taxonomy (GTDB): domain Archaea; phylum Asgardarchaeota; class Lokiarchaeia; order Sigyniarchaeales; family SOKP01; genus TEKIR-8. The sequence continues at coordinate 1,372 of CAZDJH010000221.1, forward strand.
ATGCCTGTTTATTCCTATAGTATTTCCTTAATAGAAAATGAAGCAAGAATTGTTTTGTTCTCTTCTCGCCCAGTTCTTTTTGGGTTTCTACAACCCTTTCATCCCTCAATGTCTTATCGATTTGGGGCTTGAAGGCGTCCAAATTCTGAGGTTTCACCTCTTTCGGCTTAATTCGCTCTTGATGATTCTTCCTCTGCGCCGCCCTTTTTTTTTCCTCGCTACGGATAAAAATTAAATAATCATGATTTTTGGTAAAGCCGGTATCCTCTATTACTAATCTCTCCATCATATGATTTGGGGTGTTTTGCGTCTGTGTTTCCGTTTTACTCTTTTTCGTAGTCATACCAGGGGGTTTGTTTTTTTGTTTGTTTTTTTTTTTTATATGAATCCTTCTTTATGGTTATTTATAAAGGAAAATTTCTCCCTTTTTTGAAGCGAGCGGATGATCTCCAATGCTCGGTTGTAAATACTTTTGTGGCAAGAACGCCCTCTTTTCCTCCTATCTTGCAATGTCCTCTGCATAATGAGGCAGAGCAGAGCCTTCACAACCCCCTCTAATCCTTTAATCGAATTAAAATACTCAAGATATAACTCTAAAGTAGCAATATCTCTAATGGGGAAGCTTCTCCCGGTTAATGCATAACCCAAGAGCATATTCTTAAACATATCGGCTGCATTCTTGGAAATACCAACTGCAAAATTCTTGTTCCATCTCGAAAAAATCTGAATTATCTCACAATAGCCTCCAAAATCATATCTAAACACCCTTCCCGCGAGTGTTATGAATTTAAATAACAACTGCTTAAAGGTATTATTGAGGGAAAGCCATTTTTGGTGTCTTAATAATGAGAGCTCGGCTTTAAGGGACTTCCATTCTTGCTCCGGATAAAGTGCGGTTATAATACAAGAAACAGCGACTATGGGGAATTGGGTCCCTTTTACAGCGAACTTCTTCAATATCCGAAGCACACTTCGTTTTATATTGGAGTATTTCGGTAAAAAGGTGGTCAGAAGATCGGTATACGAGGAATATTTTATAGGATGGCTTGAAATATAGAATTCAAGTATTTTTAAGACCGCATTTCTAAGTGCGAAATCAACGCCCGTCAACATCCTTTTTGCTTGCGGGACTACCTTTTGTAATAGGGGAATATTTTCATCTTCAAGCAATTTGAGAAATGCTTCATCATTGCCAATGTTTTGGGTGCCTATTCCCTTGAAAATGAGGGCCAACCCTTCTAAATCAATGATGATGCCATCATTAAGGGTATATCCTATTTTCTCTCTAATTTTTCGGGAATTACACCGCGTTCCTCGCTTAATTCTTAATTTTTCTAGTTCGAACATGGTATTGTGATAATTTGATGTGTTTATTTAAATAAAAATTCCAATTATCCTAACATTTTATTTAATAATCAATTGTCTGCTTATAAAGAAAAAAAATTCTCTATCATTTTTAGAGGAGTAAAAGCCTTAATGAAAGACCAAAGAATTTTTTCCAATTCGATTTTTTTTATAGTATTAACATGTTTTTTTCAGATGCAGTTTTTTGCGGATAGAAGATGAACTGGATGGTCTTTTATAAATAAAAATCGGGGGATTCATCCGTAAGAGACTATTAAATCTGAGCTTGAATATTTTTTATACTTTAGATTGCTAATACTAATACTAAAAAATCAATAATGAACAGATTTAGAAATTAAAAATCCCGGATTGTGAGACTTTGTATTTTGAAATATATAAACCTTGTTATAGCGAAGCGAGTCTACAATAAAGTGTTTATGACCTTCCGTAAATTTTTAAAGATATCATGCTTAATTCGGATGAAAATGAGATTCTCAAAAAGAACATAATAGGTGAATCAATCACTTTTACATTAATCTATTTGTAATTAAATACCCATCTAATCGGAAATTATAAAAAGAAAGATTTCTTTATTATTTTCATATTCATATTCATATTCATATTCATATTCATATTCATATTCATATTCATATCCATAACCATATTATAACATCAACCGACATTTGTATATATTGATATAAAAAGTAAACAGAGATAGACGAGTTGTAAAAATAGTGCCGAAACTAAAAAGAAAACTTAAAAAAGGGGTAAAAAAGGTCGGGAAAGCCCTTAAAAAGGGGGCCAAGAAGCTGCTCCCTGTGGCCGCGGGGTGGACTGCGGGGGTCGTATTCCCGCCGGCAGGGGCTATCTTATATAAATTTATAAAGGACCGGATCGATGATACCCCCCTAGATGTGCCGATCTTAGACGATGTATTGGAGAAATTATGTAAGGACTCCATCGGGAAAAAGACACCGGAATATCTACGCAAGAAGCTGGCGGAGCTGTTAAAAGAACGGAGCGACTTCAGCCCCGAACAGGTGGAGATGACCCTCGAAACGCTCTTGCGCCCCGTAAATAATTCGCTTAACGAAGCACTCAGTTATATTAAGGAATACCCCGACCAATTAGAGGCTTTAATGGACGAGTGGAAGGAAGAGAATCGGGAGCTCATCGACGAGCTCCAGTTGGATATAGAAACGGGCTTTGATGAGATTAAAACCACCATCCTTGCACAAAATAAAAAGGTACTCGACGGACAGGATAAGATCTTAAAGAAACTCTCCGATATGGAGCTTAAATTTAACACCGATTTTGTAACTGAAGTAAGGAAGATCTTCACCTCAAGCTCAATAAGCGAACTGGATTTGCGCCTCGTCAGCAACGCGCAGCTTTCCATGACCAATTATAGCAGTGAATTTGATATTGAGTTCAATCCAGAGCTCTATCTTAAACGTAAGAAAGCGGATGAGGCGTTTGAGGCGTTTTTAAAAAAATATTTGGACCCACTTTCCGTAAACAAAAGCCTTTTTCTCGTGCTTGCGGGGGCGGGCATGGGAAAGACCTGGACGCTCGCCTCGTGGGCCCGCAGACTCTCCCAAAAAGCTCCCGACTTTCCCTCTCCGGCGCGATTTGCACCCTTCTTTATTTCCCTTAAGTTGGGATTTGAAATGCAGTTTACCAGTTTTTTTGGCGCGAGCAATAAATATAAAGCCCTTATGAACTTGGACAAGGCTCGAAATACCACCGGTCTTATGCCGCTTTTATTTATCGATGGGCTGGACGAGATCGAGCCGGATAAAGCGAAGGCAACTCTGGACTTTATATCGGAAATAATAGGAAAGAATATTCTTGTAGTGCTAAGTTGCCGCGATACCGATTGGTCGTGGGAAGATAAAATACAAAAGCGCCATTCGCTATTAAAAGATGATTGTTATATCCATGATGCGGGCAGTGGATACGATATGGGAGGTGTTTCATGCCCTCCGTCCTTGTACTTAAAACGATTTTCCGATGCGGAGTTCGAGAGGGTAGTAAAGCGATACGATATTCCCTTGGGGGCATTTTCCTCCAAAACTCTGTTGGAAATGGCCAAGCGCCCGATTAATTTGCGCTTATTTTCCGAGTATTACGCCGAAAATGGGAACTTACCCGACCCTTCTAATCCCGAACAGTTCGAACCCATATTTGCGGGAAAACCCAGAGCACCCCCCGAAACCTATATTTTAGGACGGTTAGGGATTATTGGCACAAAACGGGATTATTTAGTCAATGTCCTCGAGAAATTTATGAGAGAAGGAAAGTGGTTAAAGGCAAAAGAACTGGGCAGTTTGCTTCAGGATACAAAAAACTTCAAGGTATTGCGAAGTTCTGGGATGTTATTGGAAGATCGAGATAGGGATATTTATATCACCTATTTTACGCTCGATGACCTTTATTATCCTCAGCTTAGATATATGGCGGAAAGAGTCGGAATTATCGATGAGAACGATCCCGCCGAATTTGAACCCGAACCAAAGCCAGAGCCAGAGCCAGAGCCAGACGACCCAATGCAGCCCATTACAACCGCTCCGAAGGGAACTGAATCGAAGACTGAAAAAAAATGCCGTTTTAATATCGAATTGGGAAAGCGGGCCGCGAACGCCAAAAACTATACGGATGCCATCGAGAAATACCGGCAAGCAAAGAAAATCTGCGAAAATGAACTCTTTGATGCGGAGTTGTTGACCCAAATCGATAATTCCCTACAAGAAACAAAAGAATTACAACGCCAAGAGAAGGACCGGGCGGAGAAGCGAACGAAAGGAAATGAATTATTAGCCAATGCGCGGGATAAATATGAAGCAAGAGAGTGGGAGGCGGCAATTCAATTAAGCCAACAGGCGGACACACTCTTTAACGAGGCAAAAGATCAAAAAGCCCAGCAAAAAACTGAAACCTTGATGCAACAGATCCAACAAGGGAAAAAAAAAGAATTAGAGCGAATAAAAAAGGAAAAATTGGGAAAAGGAAATGAATTATTAGGCAATGCACGAGAGAAATACAAAGCAAGAGAGTGGGAGGGGGCAATTCGGTTAAGCCAAGAGGCAGAACAAATCTTCGCCGAATTAGGCAATTCGGATGCCCGATCCAAGTGTCAAACGCTAATGGACGATGCCAGAGGGAGTAAAAAAGAAGAGGAAAAAGAAAAAAGAAGAAGAAAAGAAAGACTCCGAGAAAAAAACCGGCAATTGGTCGAAACCGGCAAGAAGCATTTCGATACCCGGCAATGGGACGCCGCACTTGACGCCTTTTCCGAATCGAAATCCATCTGTGAGGCTCAAGGGTGGAGTGAAGGCGCCCAATATGCCGAGAAGATGATCGCGAACATCGAGCAGACGAGGGAAAAATTCAAAGTCGTCTCGTTCCGGGGGCCACAGCTCGTCCAACCCGATGTCGAGGTGCTCGAAAAGCTGGAATCGTTGACGGGTAAAGAGTTCTCGGAAGTTAAGGAATTAAAGTATGATACAAAAATGGGTTTTACCGCCGAACACAATCGGGTGTCGGGGTTAAGTCTTTATGAAGCGGGACTTTCGACTCTCCCGGAGTCGATAACCAAGCTAAAATCACTCGAATACCTAAATTTAATGTCTAATGATCTTTCGACTCTCCCGGAGTCGATAGGAAACTTAAAATCGCTCGAAAAACTAGTTTTATGGGATAATTCTATCACGACTCTCCCGGAGGCGATAGGAAACCTCTCCTCACTCAAAGAACTATATTTACAGGGTAATAAGATCAAAACTCTCCCGGAGTCGATAACCAAGCTAAAATCACTCGAATACCTAAATTTAATGTCTAATGATCTTTCGACTCTCCCGGAGGCGATAGGAAACCTTACATCACTCAAAGAACTATATTTATATAACAATGATCTGAAGACTCTCCCGGAGTCGATTGGGAACCTAAAATCACTTGAAACACTATATTTAT
>CAZDJH010000222.1:0-6669 GCA_964505645.1 uncultured archaeon
TTTTTAGATATGGTAAATCATCTTTGGGAACTTTTAATCCAAAAGACATAATTTCTATAATTTTGTTTACTTTACATTAATATATTAATATTTATCTTCTTAACTGTTTTTAAAAATAATCCCAATTGTGTATAAATAAAATTTGAAATATATTATTATTGGATTATCTAATAAAGGGTTATCCTGAAATGGAATAAATTCCATTTATAATTTTTATTACAAATAATTTAATGTATACTTTTTTTGTTATTAAACTAAACATCATTAATATTTAAATAATATCCTTTTATTTTGAAAAAAAAGAACATTGAATAAACTACTTTAGATTACATAAACCATTGATCTATTACATTAAGTCAAACCAAGACACAATAATTTGTAATCTCAATATATCTATTGAAATATTTAACCTATATAATGATGAGTTTAAACACATAAAGACAAAAAGATATTAGTGAGCAGTATGAGTATACGATACTACATGGGAAGGGTGAAGCTGCGCAAGCTCACCAAGACCGACGCTATGGGAAAGGCTCTCTACGAGTCCTGGGAGCCCGGCAGAATGGGCAACCGACAATGCGGCTACAAGAGCACGGTCGAGGGTGAACTCAACATTATCCCCTCCCGAATCTGCTGGAAAAATAGAAAATGATATGTACAGCAAAATCCGATTACTCTATGGGCCATTCAAATAGATAAATGATAATCTTATTATAAAATAAAAAAACTCTCTTCTGAATAAGTCAGCCATTCCTTAATAAGCTTTTTTATTTCCCAGATCATCGTCAATCGATCAGCTGCGCTACAATTTGTCAATCTGATTCTGGCTTATAATATTTGGTACGGGATTACAATTGTAAGTGTGGCGGATTCTAAGAATTTGAAGCGAGAAATTCGAGACTCAAGCTAACGTGGCGTGAATCTGATCTTAGAAAAGTAGTTCTACCCGCAGAATCCGATTTGATATAAAAAAGATATAAAAGAAATAAAGTATAAATACTTACAATTGTACGCTATCGGTTACCTCCTTTAGAAGATCAACGACACCATGCATTTCCTCTTCTTCCACAACATTATTTTCCAATAAATCTCGATATCGTGTCTCAAAATTCTCCAAAAAGATATTTCCGATAAGTTTTGTATTAGAGGAGATGGTTTCTTGACTTAATAAAAGGAGCACCACATATCTTCCATTAATGAAGTTCATGATAGAGTCCTCAAAAGCCATGGTTTTAAGGGCATTCCCCGAACTTACCACTCCTTCCATCCCGGACTTAATCGCAGAGAGAAGCCCTGCAATAATGCCGGAATCGGCTCTCATCTCCTTATCTTCTTCAAAATCATAGCTAAAAATAGGAAGTCCCGTTTTCGTAATAACGATCGCTTTTTGTACCTTAGCTTTGGAGATTACTATAGTGAGGGGGTCAATATAGAGCGCGATTGCCCAGAGAAACATTCCAAGCGATAGGGAAAGCCTTCGAATAATCCTAATAAGTTCTATACGTGTTAAGAAAAGCGAGATAACCCAAAACGTTAAAATCGAGTAAGATATGAAAATGAGGTAATACTGTTTCTTTTTAATTTCTACTTTTTTACTTAAAATCTTTTTTATTAACGGAATAAATGCTAATATCACAAAAACAAAATACATAATACCCGCACAGATGCTTATAATTTGATAATAATCCGCACTGATTTGACCTCCTTGAAAGGTAATCTCAAGATTATCAGAATTTAAGATTAATCCAATTGAAAAACCAACTAATACGGTAATTAGATGTGAAAACACGGGTAGATCATCATATTGAGCAAATAATAACGCTAAAATAATAATCCAAAAACCACAATAGAGAAAAATATTAGCGATCATCCAACCCATTTCTGCTGAGCTATTATCTATTTGAATAATCCCGAAAATAATAGAAGATTCTAAGATGAATGCGACGATTGAAGAAAACAGAAACAATAAATTAGTTATTCCTATTCCCAAGTGCGACCAATGTCCGTACTTTTTGAAGATCCAAAGCAATAAAGGCACCGGCAATGAATAAGCAATTGATTTCCAAATGAAAGAGATAATAATATTTAAGAAAAGCATAGATAGATATAGTGATTATTCCATAAAAATAATACTATTCTACATCATATAGATCTATTTATATTACCGGATACCCGGATATATTTGAACATCGAATCCTTTTAGAGCTCAAGATTATTCTTTAGACTTCTTTATATTTTATTAACCTTGTTAAGTCTCCTAAGTACATTGAATTTATTAGACTGTGTTCATATGATCTATATAATCAAGATAATTTTTTCGATCCAACCGCAAACCTAAGATACCACCCGCCCTCCACGCGCCTCATCACTCGACACCGAGAAATACCCCGTTAATAATAAAATTTAAATGCAAGGATAAGTCATTTAAACATACTTCAAAGTTGCCAAGAATAAAAAATTGAGTAAAATAAGAACATACTAAAAGCGTTCTGAGAATCAATTAGAAAATTTAAAAGAAATATCAATCATTAAACAAAATTCAAAAAAAATGCCTAATTTTATCGACTTATTTGGAGAAGAGATTAGCAGAAAAAGGGAAAGGTTTATTCAATACCTCAAGAAGGGCCTGGAATTGAAAACCTTGAATTCCGACTATAAAAATCAATTTGACTCTTATTTCTTAAATTTAGATGATCTTCCCCATTCTCATCATAAATTTGAAGCGCTAGCCGTGGACGCAAGTGGAAAAACAAGGGAATTCTCTAATGGAACCTTCTTTTACCTAACTCGGGCATCAGGGATAATAAACAATGGAGATGTTTTACGAAAATTAGAAGCCAATGTGTTCACTTTAGACGGCTCTACTTTTGAAGTCAATACCTATTTCGGACGTAAATCAGAGAATTTAGAATTTAAAATTATTGAAGAATATATCCGTTCTCAAGAAAAAGGGGACAAATATAAATTATGTCTTGTTGATGGGTCGTTATATTCCCGTTTAATGAGCCACATTATAGAAAGCCCTGTTCTAGGGGATGAGACTTTTATTATTGACCATTTTAAAAAGTTATTTAAGGTATTGAAAGAGGCTAAGGATAAGAATATAATCCTATTGGGGCTTAGTAAGGATTCAAGGGATACTTTTTTCAGAAATGCTATATTAGATGAAATTTATTATGAAAATAGGAAAAAGATTAAACGATCTCTTACTCCAGATGAATACAGAATAATTAAAACGGTGATTAAGGAAATAGATAACCCCAATGAGTCTAAAGTAAGAACTTTCAGAGAATTAATTGAAAAACATCCCAAGATTCTAGATAAACTCGAAGCGATTTATAGGGAATATTGGATTTCTAGAACGGATTGGGAGATAATTTATCGTTTCTCAGAATATCCCGGTTTTACGTTCCCTATTGAAAAAGGTTTAGGTCGTCCTGAGCAGCTAAAGATTTTTAAAAATATGGTAAATAAAACTCAAAACTATATTTCTAATCATTTTAAAAAATATCTCACAACCCTAACAGAAAAAAGGAAGGCGACTTTCATAAAGGAAGCCAGCTTCGTAATAAAAAACCTTTCTGATATGCCGACCTTTATATCTTTTCATATTTTATTAGATATGAGAGATAATCCTATTAAAGTTGACATTCCTAGTTGGTACTTTAAGGATTGGAATCATTTAATTCACTTTCCTTTCGTGAAATTTGTAAAAGGAGTAGATCCATTATTAAAAAAGCTCATCTCAAACATTAGGGAATTATATGGCGGGATCGAGAATCATAATTTACTTTTAGCCGCAGCTCATGAAGATGCTGTACTTAAAAATAGAATTTATGACGAAGTATATGAGAATTGTTTGCAAGATAAATTAAATATGATATTTTACCATAAGAGAAGAATAAAAAGAATGAAAAGGTGAAAGAAAATAAAAGAATCAAAATTTATAGGATATATTATTGGAGAAGCATCCACATCTGAATTTGAGTTTGTCACCGAAAAAAAGGATGCTCCAATGAAATGGGATTATATGATGATTAAGTCGTCCAAAAAATTAAAAGATAAGCATCAAGACATCGAAATCCTAGCCCAAGTATCTGAAGTCTACGGTTTCAGTCGAAATGTGACAGTAGACACGCTTCCTTCTGTTGTTAGAAAACAAATTGACCAAAATATCATTAATCCAAAAATTTACGGTACTTCAAAAATATTAGGCTATATAGATAAAGACACATCAAGCGATATGATAAGACTACCCCGGAAGAATCGCTTACCTGGAGAGAAAGTTTTTTTGGCACCCAATTCCCTCTTAAAGAATTTTTTTTCTAAAAGAAAAACTGAAGGGCTACATATCGGAGATCTTTTGACTAATAACGATGTTCAAGTCTTATTAGATCCTAATGGCCTTAACAGGCATTTGGCCATCATAGCACAAACGGGGGCGGGAAAATCATATACTGCAGGAGTTCTCATCGAGGAGCTTTACAAAAAGGGCGCATCAATCTTAGTTATTGACCCCCACTCGGACTATGTATTTCTCAGCCAAAAAGCAGAAGATTATTCCCCTATTGACAGAAGTAAATATGTTCGAGTATTTAGGAATCCCAGTAGTACAGGTCGATACACTAAAGATTCAATTCCAAATATTAGGGATTATGAAATTAATTTTGCTGAATTGGACGAAGAAGACATTGCCAATGTATGCAACATTCCCAAAAATGCTTCTCGTATTAAGGATAAGATTAGGGACGCAATTAATAGGGTTGATGAGGATAATTATTCTCCAGAAAGGCTTTTAGAGGAATTAAACACTTTAGAATCAGAAACTACTAATGCAACCGAAAGAAGGGTGTGCCGGAGTACGATTATACGAGTAAGACAATTGTTAAGTTATAGAGTTTTTGGGAATAATGACGTTCCCATAGAGGAAATACTTCGTCCTTGGAGTATTTCAGTTTTAGATCTTTCGGGATTAACAGATAATTCAATGAACTATGTCACCGCAAACATCTTAAAGCAAGCCTATAGATTTATTTTAAGCGAGGCTGACTTCCCGATTTTCATTGTGATAGAGGAAGCCCATAGATTTATTCCCCCTGTAAGTATAAAAAAAACCTTTTGTAGTCAAATAATAAATACTATTGCGGCGGAGGGCAGAAAATTTGGGTTATTTTTAGTTCTGGTAACTCAGAGACCGTCAAAAATCGATTCAGATAGCCTTTCTCAATGTAATAGCCAAATTATTATGAAGATTACCAATCCAGAGGACCAGCGGGCGATACTAAAATCTAGTGAAAGAGCCACAGAGGAGTTATTAAATAATTTACCAGGCCTATCTCCTGGAGAGGCAATTATAACAGGAGATATAGTTAAGGTGCCCGTTATGGTATCCATTCGGGAACGAATAACAAGAGAAGGAGGGGCCGATATTAACATTATAGAAAAATTAGAGCAAAGTAGAGAAAATGCAGCGATTGATGCAGAGATTGAACAAGAGAAAGAGGCAAGAACAAATCCCAGAAGAAACCCCTTTAATAGAGAGGGTGGTATTTAATGGTTCAAATTTTACATACTGCGGACTTGCATTTAGATCCGCCGATGACGCAATTTCTAAATAATGATGAGGTTCGAAGAAAGGATTTTTTGAATAATTTCGATCAATTAATTGATTTTGCCATTAAAGAACGACCTGATATGATTCTTATATCCGGGGATCTTTTTGATAATATTAATCCCCGTAATCCGGTAAGAGTACATGTAATTAAGAGGTTTAAGGAATTATATTCGAAGAATATCAAAATCTATGCTATTGGGGGTAATCATGATATGCCACGATCAGTTGAAAATGCTTTAAGCCCTATTTCGATATTAGATACCATCGATTACTTAGATTTTATTCAACCTCAAGGTAATGTAATTTCTAAAAGAGATCTTGAAGTTGATGGGGCTAGTATTGAGATTTTTGGTGAGTCTTTTGATGTATTAAACACAGGTAATCGGGACCCTTTAGATAATTTAATTTTTCCTGAATTTAATGCTGATATTAATATTTTCATGATTCATGGAAGTATAAGCTTGTTTAAGTATTATTATCCGGGAGATTATATTGTTAAAGATGTCAATATTCCCGAAGAGATAGATTATGTCGCGGCAGGCCACTTACATGACCATCTAGAGAAATCTAGGTTCAATCCGAATTTGGGCACTACTACTGAAATGATTTATCCTGGAAGTATTGAATATCTCTCCTATAATGAGGATTTAAAGAAACCTAAAGGATTTATATTCCTTGAATATGATAAGGAAGGATTAATAAATAAAGAATTTATAAAACTAAAGACTCGTCCAATGAAGAAGATACGAATTCCTATTAGTTTGGATGATGAGAATATCTTTAGGAACGTTATTGAAGAAATAAAACCTTTAAAAAATCCAAATCTTATTTTAAAAGTGATCTTGGACGGAAAAATAAGGACAGAACAAATTCCTTCAATCAAAACCGCAGAATTAATTAATAGGGGAGATGAATTATTTTTTAAACTATTCATAGACCATTACAGTAAATTAGTTTTTGAATCGTCAGAATTAATACTTCCGGATAAAGAAAATGCCAAACCAAAAGATGTGTTTATTCAATATACAAATAGATTGATTGAAAAGGAATCTAAT
>CAZDJH010000223.1:0-6654 GCA_964505645.1 uncultured archaeon
ATTATTGTTGTAACAGAGCCATAGTTTTTATGTAAATGTTTTAAAATATGGTTTAAAAGTTCACCTGGATAACCAAAGTCGTGAAGGTAATTAATAGTGTGTCCAGAAACCGTTTTAAAAGTGTTATATTTCCTTTGGGTCATATCTTTGGTTAGTTGCTCGCTTTTTGAAACGTTAACATAACGTTCCCTTATTTTATTAATTGTTACTTCCATCTTTTGGGTATTTTCTTGAATAACATATACTTTAAGTAAAAGATCTAAACACCTTATGATTTTGTTCCAATCTCCTATTTTTTCTAAACCTTTCTTTGCTTGGGTTAATCGACTGATTGCTTCCTCCCTATCTCCGTATTCCGCATTTAATTGACCTAATCTGTAATATATTTCATATACCTCTTCTTTGGGAGGATTACCTCTTCCGTACTTATTCCAATAATTCAAAGATTTTCGGTAATGTTTCCTTGCCAAATTAAAAAATTCCTCTCTCTTAGTAGGATAAAAGGATATTAATTCAAAAAAAGCTAAGCCTATGTTCCGGCACTGTTGCGCACTTCCCCTATAAATATCTGTTTTCTCTCTATAGTTTAGGGCATTAAAAAAATAAGATAATCCCTCCTTGATTAAAATAGGGTTTTCTCTAATTTTTCCCAATTTTACTAGAATTAATCCGAGAGCATTTTCCGATTCAGCAACGCTATTTAACATTTCCCATTTGGATTTAATTTTTTTACTTTCTTTACATAATTTGTAGGCTTTAGATAAATCATCTTCTGTTTTCTCTCTATAAAAAATTAATCCCAAGATATTTAAACAATAAGCATAGAGAAGTTCATATTCTCTCGTATCTTTTCGTGTTTCTTCTAATATTTTTTTCGCTTTTTCTATATATTTTCTTGCCCTTTTATTGTCATTTAAACTCCGTCGTAAAAAATTTCCTAAATCAATTTGAGTTCTCGCTACTTTCAGCAGATCATTATTTCCCCTAAAGCCGTTAATCGCTTGTTTATAGAGAGAGAAAATTTTTTTTTTCTTTTCTTTTCCATAAAACTTATCGTAGAGCGCGCCAAGGTTGTTTTGCACAGTCGCCACTTTGGGGAGGTAGGTACTGGGGCTCTCTTCCACCAGGCTTTTATAGGTATCCAGCGCCTTCCGATAGGACCTCTCCGCTTTTCTGACCTTATTGATATCTTGGTAACGATTTCCAATTATATTGAGTAGAGACGCCTTTATTTCTTTCTGATCGTGGAATAATTCCTTTAGATGCTTCGCCATCTCGATCACCCGGGAGAACCCGATATTCTGGGGTTGGAGTTTATCGTTTACCCAAAGAAAGCGCTCGTATAATTCTGCAGACTCTCCTTCTTTCGTCTCGATTCTATGGTATAATTCCTCCGTCTGATGGCTAATTGACCAATGGTTTTGTCCCATTGACTCCTTTAATTTTTTATAATACGACAGGGCCATTCTATGACTTTCCAAGGAAGCATCTCGTTCCAATGCCTGCCTTATGTGTCGGAAAGCAAACCTATATATATTGTTTTGCTCTTTTATGAGCATTCCAGTTTCCACGAACTTCCAAAAAAGTTGATCTTCATTCTCTACAGCCCTCACTTCCTCTTTTAAAACCGTTTCTACTATGTTTTTGGAGATATTTTCAGGCAGCCAAGGATTTAACACAGAAAGCGCCCTTAGAATTTTCAATTCCCACTCCGTAAGGATCTCACCCACCGAACGGTTGAAAAAGTCATCAAATTGGCGACCACCGCCTTTTAACGCATTTCTCGTTAATCCCCGCATTGAATCGAGATCCAGAACGTGGTAGTTTTTTAGGATCAACTCGGTGGCGATGGGATGACCTTGGGTAAGGCTCCAGATTCTGTCGAGATCAACATTCTCGAGCTTCAACTTCCGCGCCACCCGACTTTTAATGATCCGCATTAACTCCGTCTTATCCTCTTCCTCAATTCCCGTCACCCAAATAAATCTCGTGCCCAAGTTCTTCTTACGGCGGGAGGCGATAATAAAATTTCTGAGGTTTTTGACCAATTTATGCATGTTATCATCCGCAATATGAAAATCGTCGATAAAGAGGACTATGTGTTCATTCCTCATAAGGTTTCGCAGTTCTTTGATCTGATCGGCAAGTTCGGGAAGCTTGCGGATATTCTCGATTTCCTCTTGGAAACCCGAGTATTCGAAGGCGCTAAGAATATCGGAAAAGCCAATGGTATCACCTATAATAGTCTGATGATAGGTCACCCCCATTTTTACATCTTTTTCGGGGATATCCCCGAGCTTAAAGCTTTCCAAACCCGAGCCCGTCCGATAGAACTGTTCGGGCCCCACGCAGATCACCTTCCTCCCCCGCAACCTCTGGATAATAATGGCAAACTGGATGAGGGTCGTTTTTCCGATCCCTCCGATCCCGTACACCTCAAGGCTCTTGCCGAACTTTTCATCGATATCTCGGAAATCCCCACGTCGATCGCAGAAATTCCTCAAGGCTAATTCCTCATCGAGGTACCACGTTTTGATGTTTTCCGCCAAATCGCTCTTAATATTATCGATGACCGAGCGCACTTTGAGCGGATCGGCATTTTCGACCTCACTTGAGGGTGTATTTTCAAAGATCGGGGTATACATTTCGTTTGCCCTGATTTCCTCATAAAGCCGCCGGGCGTGAGGATCCAAGGTCTCATAGTCACTCCATTCGCTGCCCACCAAATAGACCATGTGGAGTTTCTGCTTCGCGAACCCGTACCGGTACTCGCAGTGGGTATAAGAAATGCGCTTGTCTTCGGGAGGTGTACTTTCTAGGGGCTGTTGATCTGGGCTCATCTCCTCTATACGCATGGGGCAATCGGCCGAACAGCGAACTGCGCACTCCAGATTGCAAGCGGGAATGAGCGAACCATACTTGGCGGAGATCAGATAAATGGCAATCTCGCAGCTGTCAAGATAATTAAGGCTGGTTAATTGCCCTTCCCGTCCCCGCGCGGTAAACTGTTCCATACGTATTCCTTCCAGCACTTTATCCAGTTGAGCTCCGAGGGCATTCCGAAATCTACCCAAATCGTTCGTGGTGGAACTGAGGAAGACTTTTAGCATCTTTTTACTCCATTTTTGTATTTAGGCTCTATAATTATAGTTACAATATGATCAACAACCTCTAATATATTTTGTTTTTTCCTTAAATTAATTTTGACAAATTTCCTACTATGAAAGGAAAATAAAATTTAAAAATTTTCTATCTTTGAAAGTCAAGTAATAGCAAATTTTTATTATTTGTATTATATTCTATCAATAACATATTTAATTCTTTATTGAGTGAGAAAGGAGAAAAATGAATAAGCAGTGAACAAAAAATGAAAGCAAATTTGCATATACATAGTCGATATTCTGATGGAACCCAATGGCCGGAGCAGATCGTGGAAAGAGCCAAGCAGATTGGTTTAGAACTTATCGCATTAACGGACCATGATACCATTGCAGGAAATGAGGGCTTTATAAAGGAATGCGATGCGCATGGGATCGGCGGAGTAATGGGCGTGGAAATTGATTGTTCTGCCGAGTTTAAGGTAAATTCAACCCCGCCATTCAATGAAAAATATGATAGTGAAATATTGGGATATTTTTCCGATAAAGATTACAGACATACGCAGGAATTACTGGAGCCCATTATTCGATCCCGTATACTTAAGATGAAACATTTTTTAAAGCGTGCTCAAGAGGTTTTCAAGGATGGCCGATTAAATTGGGAGGGTTTTCTTGAATTCCATATCGGAGCTCCTGACTTAAATCAAACGGCAGGATCATTTACGTTTATGAAGCCCCACCTTTTTAATTACTTAAAGGATCTTAATTTAAAAGAAGTTAGAGGTATGAACTATCCTACTTTTAAGGGAACTTATTTTGAGAAGGATTCTGTCAAAGATTTGGCCAAGGGACTCGAAAATTATACCGCAAACCTCACCGTAAAAGAAGTTGTTCAAACCATACGAAAAGATGGTGGATATGCGGTTATCCCTCATTTAGGGCTACGGTTTATTCCTAAAAAGTCGAGAACAAAGCAAACAGAATTATTTCGGCTTTTAAAGGAAAAAAAGAATGTTTACGAGTCTTTTCTTACCTTTTGTAAGGATTTGGGGGTCTGGGGCGTTGAGATGTACTATTACCGTGATTGGGGTGGAAATCCAGAGATAATTAAGAAAATTAATACATATATTAAAGATATAGCACAAGAAAAGTTTCATTTCACGTGGGGATCCGATTGCCATGGTGCCAATTCAATGTCGGATACCCTCGGTAAGTTTTTCGGTGAATTTGAAGGTTTTCAGTAAGGTTAATTATCGATGGTATGAATAAAGAGCACAATTGCAAACTAATTAAAAAGAAACATATTTAAGGAAAAACATATCTTTATTATTAGTAGAAGGTTATAAATACTTTACTGAAACTTTAAGAGAGAGATGGAAAAATGGAATCAATTAATAAGGATAATATTTGTCTAATTGGTGGACTTGGCTTCGTAGATTTATATGTCGATATTCTTGATTCGCTGGAGTTCGATTACGGTGTCGTGCCTGAAAAGTATCATCTAATCACCAGCCCAGAAAGGTCCAGGGAATTCAAGGATAAGGATTTGGATTCTGATAAAGTCTATAATGTCATTCACGAATTTGACTTTCAAACAGTTTTAAGAGAAAATTACAAGCAAGTATATTCACTCTGTAAGCGGTTAATAGAGAACGAGAAGGGCAATTTTGACGTTGTTTGCGAATTAACGGGTGGGACTAAACCTGTTTCGATTGCGTTAACCGTTTTGGGGCAGGAATTTGAGCTCCCGAGGATTTATTTTAGCGGAGAGAGAATAATAGAAATTTAATTGTTCACCGGGGCTAATTCAATTTATAATATTTTTTATAATACTTTTTAAAATGCTTTAAATATCTTATTTTTATTTTCCCATTAAATTTAAAGATCAGGAGTAGATTGTTCTTATTTAAGAATCAAATTTGAACGATAAGAGCAAAAGATGTTTAGAGTTAGGTTTAAAGATTATAAAATTTAAGGTTTGAAGCTTAATTAAAATTAAAAATGCCCCTGGTTATGAGTAAATCATCCATATTAAAGTCGGGAATGGATTGAGCAAAAACGAAAAGGATAAGAAAGAGAAAAAGATAGAGAACCTCATTCAGAACCATAAAAGGGAGAAGTTGAGAATATTACCACCCGGATAAACCCGATGGCTCACCAAAAGACAAAAATTCTAGGGTCTGATTGAGGCATTTCTATCTTTTTGACCGCCATTAGCTATTATTGGCTGTCAACTAGAGATATGACACCTAAATATTAAAAACTATGTATTTTTTAAGTTTGAAATTTAATTCTTCCAAAATCGAGAAAATGAAATAAATAAGGCTATGGCTCCTTTTTTTCGGGTTTTTCGATTTCATCTTGCTCTTGAATTTGGGCTCTTGACTCTTCGATCGCATTTTTGACAAAATTATATTTAAACTATTTAAGTGATTTCGAGCCCGATCACCCTTATTTCGTGATTTTTCTTCTTTCAATTTTCTTCTTCCAATCAAGGGCTCTATTTCCGCTTTACTCCAAATAGAGGTCAGGTTTACTGGGAGATCTTTTTCATTATATTTGGAGACGGACTTCTAAGTGATTATATAAAAGATGGAAAGGTCAATATTTATGATCATTAGGGAGTGGGGTTCGGCTTTTCTTTTGGGGTTATTAAGTTTGCTTTGAATAGGTCGTATGTCCAATAGCACGCCTTCTCTTCCTCCATTCCCAATTCACGCATTAATACTTTAGGAACCATTCCCGGAAAAAAAGAATCTATAGCGTCATTAGCCTTCATTTTATCAAACCACTCATTTACGGTGTAATAGCTGGTCAGACTTTTTTTATACTGCGCTAAATTATCTTTATTAATCACACATTCCTCGTTAAGGGCGAGATCAAGCTTCTTTCTTATTAATCGTGGGAATTCATTTCTTCCTTGATAGAGCTGTCAGTAATAAAAATTAAGCGAGCAAATTTTCCGTTAAAGACGTTAACTTTAAATCTTTCATAATCTACCGAGAAATGTGTTGGTTTTTTATTTGAGCGAGCAGATTGGATACCTAAGCCTTCAGAATACTCCTTTCCATGATCATTCAACACAGAAATATATCCTGAAAAAAGATCTTCTTTCAACTTATGATTATCTAAATAATCTATTTTCGAAAGCAAATCACCGCTTTTTAATGCTAAGTAGATTATGTGGGTTGTAGTGACATCCTTAAAATACTCTGAGACTTGAGCCATTCGTTTCCTTGAGATCTCGACGTCTTCAATTAGTTTATCATTTACCAAGATATATTTCGGACTTTCAAAATTGATTAATTGTTCGGAACCCGGTTCAGGACGGCGAAGTACTTCATTATACTTGTCATTGTTTACATATAAGATGTCAACATCAAGGATTGATGTCGCTAAACCACTGCCGACACTCATTACTTTTGTACCACCCGTGGGGTCCAACCCGATCCTTTCTTTTTCAATCCCCTTGTCTTCTTTCAGGAACAACATCCCTTTTTTAACCAATCGAAATAAGGCAACAATCGAGTCCTTTGGCATCTTTTCCCTTCTATAT
>CAZDJH010000224.1:0-2934 GCA_964505645.1 uncultured archaeon
GAGGTTTAAGAGGTTTTTTTTCCAAGTAAATTCATAAAATGTAGGAAATTCATATATACCTATGAGCGTAAGGAGAATACCAGTGATTTGGATTATAACTCCAATATAAAAGATAACATCAGAAGAGGCTTCCGAGAGCCAAGAATTGAATATTCCTAAGATGAATATCAACGAAATGTATTCCAAAATTACCCCCGATAACACCTGAATTAATTTTTTTCTGATTATTACCGTAATCTTTTTGATAACCACCAAAACTAACCCAAAAAAGTAAAAAATAAATGAAAGAAACGATATGAGGAATATAAGGATTACAACGGACTCAGAGATCGGGGAAAACACTTGAAATATTACAGCTGAGATGAGTAATATAATTTGAGTACCAATAAACCCATAATTAATATTGAGATTAATATATTGAGAAAATTCCTTGATTATAATTAGGATAGATAAAGGTATAATACTCAATTGAATGGCTAAACCCGAAAAAAATGCTACTCCGAACCCCGTTGAAAATACACGCGTAATAATAAATAAAATAATAGAAACTGTATTTAAAAAAAACAAACAACCCGTATAAAGGAGAATGTTATCCAAGGGAAGCTTCTTAAAGCGAATCATATTAAATTTATATACAGAATATACGGATATCTCCGAACTTAAGAGAATTAGCAGCACATTTAATAAGAGATGCAATTCATTAGCAATGTTGATTGTCATTTGTAAATCTCTGATTCTTTATTATACTTATATATTGTTTATATAATAATATTAAAATCTGTGATTAATAAATTTATTTCTTAATCAAACTACAAAAATTTAAGTTTTTAAATCAAAATTGTTTATGACATTGAAAGTAAACTTTTAGATTGAATTTCTTCACATATCATTATAATTTGCAAGATGGCAGAGGTTGGGCAGAAGAATACACGACTAAAACAATTATATAAATCTGCTTAATCTGAGGATAGAAATCATATTTTCTGTAAGATTTGATGGGATTTTAATAGTAGATGATGTCAATTTTAAGGTACAGACATATATGGGATCTTATACCGTTTATAGAGATACAACGATTCGAAAGTTTTTAGATACTTCCATTAAAGTAGTGAAATTTGCCTTTCAATATCGAAAAAGCATTAAAGAGTTTTTAGAACTAACTTTTAATAAATGAAACTCCTTAGGTTCTATTGAATAGAGTGATTAATGAAGTGATTATACTTTTTCTTCTATTCCTTTGAATTGAATTGAATTTTAATTTTTCATTGGTTATTGTTAGTAAAAACCAAACCTACTTAATCTCTGATTAATTTAAATTTATAATGAACCACGCTGCGAAAAAGGGGTCTCCCGCGTTGTCGGAAACAGCAACATCCCGCTTATCCATGCTTTCATCCGCCGCTTTAATGGGTTCAGTGGGGATTTTTGTGGATTTCCTATCAAAGTATTCCACTTTTACCGTGGTGTTCTTTAGGGGGTTATTTGGAATTCTTTTTCTCACTATTGCAATGCTCCGTACTAGACTCTTTTCTATGGCGTTTCTTAGGGAAATATTTTCTTTAGTGGGAAAAAGCCTCTTACTTATCGCGCTTGTGAATCCCCTCGTAATCTTTTTCTACTTTGCCACCATAAGGCTTTCCAATTATGCGTTGGCAGCCTTCCTTCTCTATACAAGTGGCCTTTCCCTCCTCCTCTTTCTCACAGTTTCACGGGAAAGGAAGCATCTCACGAAGATAAATGTGGTTAGTTTTTTTTTGGCTGTCATAGGAATTGTCCTCATCATGGAAATATGGAGCGGCACCATACTCTTCCTAAACACGGTTATAATCGGATTGATCTCGGGTCTTTTGCTGGCCGTACAAATTTTTTTAAAAAAATGGCTCTATAGCGACCTAAAAAAATCCAACTATCATGCCGAGAAGCTTCCAAAAGTAGATATATTCCTTACATGGTGGGCACTTTTGGCGCTAGTTTGCTTTTTTATGCCGTTTGGAGCCCTTGATCTCTTTCGGATGACACCAATAGACCTCCTTTACGGGTTTCTGCTCGGCCTTATCCCCACCGCATTGGCGTTCGTACTCTATAATAAGGCCATCAAGCACGATCGTGGCGGGAATATCGCAATCTTAGCCTATTTTGAACCGCTTGTTGCGACAATATTTAGTATTCTGCTTCAACAGCAATCTCTCTCTATTTTCACGCTTTTAGGGGGACTTTTCATTTTATTAGCCAACATCCTTATCTTAAAAAGTACAAAGTAGCGATTCTATTATCAACAATATCCAATAACTTGATTAAGCATTCACGATTAGCAATTATAACTTATTATATTTCCCATAAAATTATGCCTTCTATACCCATTGATTCTGAGGATATTGTATTTGAAAAGCGGGTTCAGCGGCTCTGTAGTAATCCCCATTATAGGTGCCCCAACTATGACCGCTCTTGGGGGTGCCCGCCGGCTGCTCCATATATGGAGGAGGGGGTCTCCCGATACGAACACCACCTTTTAATCTACGTCGAGACCGCACTGGAGGGTCAAGATTATCAAAAAGCGAATATTCGGTTGAAGCAAGAATTTGAACGTGAGATGCTGGCTACGGCAAAAGTATTAAAAGAACAGAGTACTGAGATAATGCTGCTCTGGAGCGGACACTGTAATTTGTGTTATACCCGAATGGAAAAAATATGTTCGTATAGATCAAATCAACCATGCCGTTTTCCGGAGGAAATACGATACTCGATGGAGGCGGTAGGGATAAATGTTGATGCTACGGTAAAACATGTCGGAATAGACCTTGAATGGCCCCCAAAACATAAAATATTTAGATTTGGGTTGATAAGCTACATGAGTCCATCTTCTTGAAAAACTTTTCTGAAGATAAATGAAACAATTAAATATTTTAGTACAATAATAAATGGCCTTTTCATATT
>CAZDJH010000224.1:3034-6651 GCA_964505645.1 uncultured archaeon
ATAGTCTCATTCAATTATAGTCTCATTCAATTATAGTCTCATTCAATTATAGTCTCATTCAATTATAGTCTTTTGAATATTTTTTATATTACAACTAAAAGATTGAAAGAAATAAAGAAATAAATATTTCAAAACTTATATTAATAAATATAACTAAGTATAAAATAGATTATAAACTACATCATATTATATATCTATAATTCAATTAAAAATTTTAAACTGCAATTTTACCATCACTATGTCATCTGAAAATGAAGTTGAGCATTGGATTTTGAAACTTGCGGTTCTTGGCGATGCTGGCGTTGGAAAAACCTCCCTAATTAACCAGTTTGTTGATAAAACGTTCAAATCCGATTATAAAGCTACAATTGGCGCAAATATCGTTAAGAAGACAATTGACCTGCCCGAACTCAACTCGAAAGTGAACCTGGTTTTCTGGGATATAGCTGGACAAGATCGCTATCAAGAATCAAGATCTTCTTACTACGAGGGCTGCTCTGGTGCATTGTTAGTCTATGATATAACTCGTTTCTCCTCCTTCGATAATATCGACGCAAAGTGGCTACGCGACTTCAAGAAACATGCCTCGCAAGATCAGAGATTCATCCTCATAGGAAATAAGGCCGACCTCGAGAACGAACGCGGTGTTAAAAGTTCAGACGGACAGAACCTTGCAGAAAAGATAGATGCCCTCCAATTTATAGAAACATCGGCCAAAACGGGAGATAATGTAAATGAGGCATTTCTGAACCTGACCAAACACATCATCAGCTCCCGAATGGAGTAAATTGCCGGGAAGTATCCATTAACATATTACTTTATAGATATAGTTATGCTTGTACTAATAATGGGATCGCTCAACCGTTACTGATAGAGAGAAAAAGCAGCAAGCTCCGAGAAAGAAATAAAATTTATTTAAAAGTATATAAAGTTAGGCTCAATCGGATTTTTTTTAATATATCCCATCTCCATAATTTCGTCAATATCATCCCGATGTTTATCCGATAAAGCGTCATATTCAATCAATTCATGTGTCATGGCGTAATAGACTAAGGAGGGGAATCCTTTAAAAAAACCCCCTTCTTCTTTAAACTCGCCAATTTTGTCAAAAAAACAAAAGATTCTAATCCGATCCTTCATGGGTAAATAAAGCATTGTCAAGTCGCCTTGGCAATTCGATATGGCATTTTTTAAAGTTAAATAGATCTCTACAGTTTAATTTAAGGTTTATCTATTTTTAAGTTATTTTTACACTTCTTTGCTATTTTTGGTAATAAACTAATAATTCTCTACAAAAAGATGTTTCGCTGGTAGTAAAAAAGTGAGTGTGTTATAAAAAAGGGATAGATTTATAAAAAAAGACTTTTTCTATAATATTATTACACAACAATTAAGTAGGATCCAGGATGAAAGAGGAAAAAAAAATGATTAAAAGTATAGAACGGGACTTATATGATTATATCATTAGTTTTTTTGAACAAAAACCACGAAATAAAG
This sequence comes from uncultured archaeon, assembly GCA_964505645.1. Taxonomy (GTDB): domain Archaea; phylum Asgardarchaeota; class Lokiarchaeia; order Sigyniarchaeales; family SOKP01; genus TEKIR-8. The sequence goes on from CAZDJH010000224.1 coordinate 4,532, forward strand.
AAGAGGTTGAACGTTGGAGATATGACATGTATATAAAATTAATGAATATGATGGAATCCTCCCAGAAAAATGATAAAAAAAAAATATTAATACGAAATGCAATTATTTTAATTCTCGCGCTTTTGAACGACATACCCCCAGATTCATATAATGTAAGGGGCACAGAGTTGGACAGAATTGAGTCGCAGATGAGAAAAGAAGAGATCTTATCTGAATTAAAGGGAGAACTCCAAGAAAAATAAGCAATATTTTTTTTGAACTTTATGTAGTATTTTCTCATGTGAATAGGATCTGGTTTTTCTAAAATTGGTCTCCATTTAATTCATATAATAACTTTTACATATTTTAAATATGAATAAACTACCTCCATTTAATCAGAATGAATTGGAAGAATTAATAGAATCTTACTGTTTCGAATTTATAGAGTGGTTCATAGAAGCACCACTTTTTGCACAGTTTTTAATGGTCGCGGGTATCATAGCTATTGCGGCTCTCGCGATCACCTTGGTTTATTACCTCTTAAAGGGGCTCTATTTGCTTTTAAAGGCAATCTTCAAGGGGCTATATGAGCTCGGAAAAAAGGGCTATAAATGGATGGAACGAGAACTTAAGGAATTCAGCGACTCTTGCTGCCATTACCGATCTTCTCAATATTATAACCCCCGACATTCAGAGTTTGTGGAATCTCAACCTAAGAAGGAACACAAGAAAGCAATGATAAAAGATCAAGAAAAACTCAAGTATTGTTCACTCTGTGGCGCTCCAGTATCTGGAAAAATGTTGAATATTTTGAATATCAACGGGAAAGCCTTCTGCGAACATTGCGGTGGAGTTCTTGAACTTGCCGAATGTTTAAACCCTATTAATTTTTAATCTCTTCTTTTTTTACTAGATCCCCATCTAAGATATTATGCTATTTTATTTTAACATTATAATTATTACATATTTTAGTCAGAAAGGCAGTATAAATAATTTTAAAAAAATTCTTTTATTAAAGATATATAACCTATTAAACCACTAATAAAATGATCCATGTCATCCTTCTCAATCCGACTATCGACGTGATCTATACTATAAATGACTTTAGAGTTGGAGGCACATTTCAAGTAGAAGATCTACTTACATTTCCCGTAGGGAAAGCGATTTCCTTTGCCTTAGCCGCAAGAAAAGTAGATAGTGATATAGAATTAAATGTAATGGCTCTTATTGGACAAGATGATATATCCTTATATTCAAAATTTCTTAGGCAGCATGATATTCATTTCGAATTCATATCCGTAAAAGGAAAAACGCGCTCAAATAAGACGATTAATGATCCGATTAACCATACTACAACACATATTAGGGAAAAGGGATTTACCGTTCATTCTAAGGACCTAAGCAGTTTAAAGGAACTTTTGAGGGAAAAAGTGAAATTGAATGACATTTGTGTATTTTCAGGTTCAATTCCCCCTGGCACATCCTCTGGAATATATTATGAATTGATTGAACTTGTAAAAGAAAGAGGTGCCAAGTGCATCTTGGACACGAGTGGCCCACCCCTCATAGAAGCGATCAAGGCTATACCTATAATTATAAAACCGAACCTCTTGGAACTTTCTCAGATCTTGAATGATGAAACAGTGAGGCAACTTAATTTTAGAGACCCCATTAAAGCATCATCTATATTAATCAAAAAGGCGAAGATATTATTGAAACAAGGTTTAGAAGTTATTCTGATAACTTTAGGCGAAAACGGAGCTATTTTTTTATCTAATCAATATGCTCTATTCGGCAAAACCGAACTTCAAGACGAAATTATTGATACAGTTGGGGCAGGTGATTCATTTTTGGCGGGTTTTTCTGTACCGTATTCAAAAGGAAAAAAAATTAAAGATTGTTTTAAGTACGCAATCGCTGCGGGGTCTGCGAATTGCTTAAGGACGGGACCAGGAATATTTGAACGACAAAAGATGAAAAAATTGTTAAGATCAATTGAAATTGACGAAATAAAATAAAGATAAGTATTGAAGTCTCCCCGCCCTAAACAGTACCGAGTATTTTTATGATTTTTTCTAACAGGTATTCTTTTGACTTAATTGCACTTTCTATTCACCTTGCGAATCTATATATATTAAGTA
>CAZDJH010000225.1:0-6622 GCA_964505645.1 uncultured archaeon
AAAAGTTTAAAATTTTATAATATACAAAGGTTTACTTAGTAATCCAGATATTTCATTATTTCCCATGGGGTTACATATAGGCAGTATTGGTTCCATTCATGAGTTTTATACTCTACAAATCCATCATATAAGTGCGATCCTAACACATCTTTAAAAAGATCATCACTTTCAAGCGTTTCAAGTGCATCTCTTAGAGTAGTCGGTAATTGCTTAATTCCAGTTTCAGCCTTCTCGGAAGCAGTCATTTCATATACATCTTTATCAACGGGATCTCCAGGGTCAGTTTTTTTCTTAATGCCATCCAGCCCTGCTGATAAAATAGCCGCAAATGCAAAATATGGGTTAGTTGAAGGATCCACACCGCGATATTCTATTCTCCTGCGATTTTTATATTTTTCACCCTTTAAGTACATAGGAATCCTAATTAAAGCAGACCTGTTTCTTCTACTGTACATAACATTAATAGGCGCTTCAAATCCAGGTACTAGACGTTTATAAGAATTAACCGTCGGACATGTGATCGCCGTAAGAGCCTCTGCGTGGTCCAATAATCCTCCAATATAATACCTTGCAGTTTGACTTAATTCCGCATAATCATCAGAAGGGTCCCAAAAAGTATTTTCTCCTTCTTCAAATAGGGAATTGTGAACATGCATTCCACTGGCATTATCTAGATAAATCGGTTTGGGCATAAATGTTGCGATCCACCCGTGTTTTGCTGCGATATTCCTCGCGGCTAATTTATAGATTTGAACTTTATCTGCCGTATCTATTATTTCTCCATAACGGTAATTCAATTCACACTGTCCTTTAGTTGAAACCTCGTGATGATGCATTTCTATCGTATATCCCATTTTTTCTAAGACGTTTGCCAGCTCATTTCTGTATCTATTTGTAGTATCTTCGGGGGGATTCCTGAAATACGCTTCCTTGGGTCGCAGGATATATCCCCCAACATCAGTCTCAGGTGATTCTGGGTTAACTCTTGGTGGACCCCAGCTGTCGCCTGAGCCGCCTGCGGGACTAACGAAGATATCATAATGTAAATGGCTGGGGTCGATGGATTTAAATACGAAAAACTCTATTTCTGGGCCGAAATAGGGTGTAAATCCCATCCTCTCTGCTTTTTCAAGAGCCCTTTTGCATACATAACTCCTTGGATCGCAGTCAGCGGCCTCTAAGCTACCATAAGGTTCTCTTATATTCCCAATTATTACCGCGGTCTTCTGACCTCCTTCTGTCCAAGGAAGGACATATAAGGAATTAGGGTCAGGATAAAACACCATATCACTTGTATGAAGTTCTTTAAAACCTCTAATACTTGAGCCGTCAAATCCTATTCCCACCTCAAAGTATTGATCGGCATTTAAAAAGTGGGTTACCGGTGAACTAAAGCTTTGAAAGATACCCCTAATATCGGTAAAGGCACAAAGGACCCATTTTACCTTCTCCTTTTGCAATACTTCTCTTACAGCATCAATTGATTCCGTTTCTGGTGACAACATTCCTTTTTCAATATGTTTTTTTGTTGACGTCATCTTGGTTTTTTACTTTTCCTTTTTTTTATATTTTTTCCAGTTTCTTATATTATTTCTTGACTGTATATACTTTTTCTAATTGTATATATTATGATCATATTATGTTTTATCATATATAAGTGTTAGTGTTTTGATCATATTTAGATATTATTATTGATCAGTTCTCTATTGAAAATAAAGGTGATTTAGAGATTTAAAAATAAATCTCATTTTAGAAAAAATGATCACTCAAATTATAAAGGTCATTCATATTTCTTAAAAAATTCAAAAAGAATCTCTTTCGAAAAACTATTTGCAATACTCTTATAAATTTCAAACCTTAGAAGGAAAAAATAACGAATCTCCACCTTTATATGAATCAGAACCATAAAAGGTTGGAATAAAACATTTTCTTTATATTAAATAATAAATTATGATAATCTCTTAAAAATGAAAAACACGCTCAAGTTTGGACTTTTCGCCCTTTTAGTTGTTATTTTCCAGTCTGCTTTGAAATTAATTGGTGTGATTTTTACCGAGAGTCTTAGTTTTCTTTCTGAAACCGTTGATACTGTAATCGATATGTTTTTCATAGCGTTAACTTTATACTCAATTAATGTTAGCCAAAAGCCCGCAGATTATGAGCATATGTATGGACATATCAAGATCGATTCAATAGGTGCCATGATTCAGGGAATCGTGCTAACAAACATATATCTCTTACTGATAATTAATGCCTTTTTTTCTTTAATTAACAAAACCTTCATGATTGAAAATCCTTCTTTTGGACTTATCATGCTAATCATATCCATGATCATAAATTTAGGATTTTCTAGGATCTTAATATGGCAAGGAAGAAAAAACAGCAGCCTTTCCTTAGAAGTTCAGGGATTAAATTTGTTCCAGGATTCTCTAAGAGCGGTTATTACAATAATAAATTTGTCACTTGCTATTTTTATCGGCATAGAATTTCTCGATCCCATCCTCAGTATTATAATCTCATTAATAATCGTCTTAAGTGCGATAAAATTAATTGAAAAGGGTATTGAAGACTTAATGGATGTAAATCCCATTAATATGTTGATATTAGAGGATATGAAGCAGAATATATTCAACTTAGAGCATGTAAATGGTGTTTTGGACCTAAAAGTGAGAGTATCGGGTAGCACACTCTTTTTGGAAATCAATCTCGCAGTAGAAGATCATATATCCATTGCCCATGCTAATGAGATAACTAAAACCATTAGAAGGATGATTAGAGAAAGCTTTGCTAAATATGATGTCGATACTGTTATTGAAATGAGCCCTTTAAGTGGAGAGAGATCCTTAGGAGAGAATATTAAAAATCTAATATTTTCATTGAAAGCAGAATTTCCTGATGTAATTGATACAAGAGAATTAAATGTATTCAAGAGGGAAAAGGAGTACATACTCTCATCAGTTATAGAGGTTCGACAAGAGTTAACTCTTAAGGAAGCACATCAAGTATGTACAAGATTTGAGGAAAGTTTAAAAGAGCAAGTTCCCTCAATTTCTAGAATAATCACCCATATCGAAGGAAGTATGGAGCGACGACAACTTAATTCCAAGGAATTGGTCTGTAAAAAATTAGACTCAGATGAAATAGAAGAAGAGGTTAAACAAAAAATTGTAGCCATATTGAAATCAAAACCCTACGTGAAAGGTTTTCATGGATTTGAATTATGGATGGTTTCAGAGTTTTGTTTAATTGAAATGCATATTTTTTTCGATGGCGACCTCAATATATCGGTTATTCATAATTATATATCAGAATTAAAAGATTTAATCCGTGAAAAAGTTACATCAGTTCATTTAGAAGATATAATATTGCATTCAGAACCTTTTTTAGGTCGCACTGATGGTAATTTCTTCTAACATATGAAAGTATCCTTGTGAATTAAAAAAAGAAAGGTATTGAAGATAAATTTTCTAAACAATTTGCCCGCAATAATTGCCTCCAAAGGGCCTTTTTGAGATTGGCTTTATAACTTGAAAGGGTTTTTCATCAATGATTTCTCGGGGAACTTTAAATATCTCACAGAACTCAGACAAATATGGTTCAATTGACTTGAGATCTTTATCGTCTACGGAAAACACTTTTGCTCCAACGCCTAACTTTTTACTTAAATCCTCTTGGGATCTAATCATAATTTTTCCCCGATGTATTCCGGTGCCCAACTCATTTCCGCAGATCGGTTGACTGCTTTCGTGGACTATACCGTCCGGAAATATTTCCAAGCCCAATACAATAATGACTCCTCCTGCCATGTATTCCCCAAGAAATTCTTTTGCCGTGCCTCCAATGATAATCACAGGGTGCTTATGTTCAAATTCCTTGATATGTATACCTACCCGATATCCAACATTATTTCGTACATAAATTTTGCCACCCCTCGCCGATAATCCAAGAACATCGCCTGCATCTCCATTGACGATTAATGTACCCTCGTTCATGGTATTTGCTGCTTGATCCTCACAGTTTCCCTTTACGGTAATCTTAGGGCCATCCATAAAAATTCCTAAATCATTACCCGGAATCCCATTTATTTCAACCTCTAATTCACCTTGCAAAGACGCTCCTATAAATCTCTGACCGCATACATCATTCAAAATGATTTTATTTGCCCCGTTGTTAATAGATTGATGAATTCTCTGATTTAATTCCTTATAATTTAAAGGATTTTTATCGGGAGCAGCGTTTATTTCTTTAATTATTTCATTTTCCATATAAATTTTCATCTCCTTTTTATTTATTTTAATTATATTTGATTTTATTGCCCTGCATGTTTCACGCCTAAAACTTCGGCGATTTTTGGATTTGGTCCTATATATCGGAGTCTATCCCTATTGGATCTTAATGATTCCACTGAGTCGATTCCCATAGCACCGAGCACTTCCTTTAACTCCTCATTCCAAGAACGGAATAAATTAATGATACGGTTCCTTGCAACGTCTATATCCAAGCGTTTGACAAGATATTCTTGCTGTGTAGCGATCCCCCATGAACATAACCCTCGAAAGCATTGTTGACATACACGACACCCCATTGCGATTAAGACAGGCATACTACACATTCCAACATCGGCTCCCAATGCAATTGCCTTGATTAAGTCGGCAGAATACCGGATTGACCCTCCCGCAACTAAAGTAACTTCATCTCTCAGATTTTCTTCACGTAATCGTTTATCTACAGATGCAATTGCCAATTCTATAGGAATTCCAGCATGATCCCTTATTATTCTGGGTGCTGCACCAGTACCGCCCCGAAATCCATCAAGGGTGAGGAAATCAGCACCACCTCGAACTATTCCCACCGCAATGGGAGCTGAATTGTGAACCGCTGCAATTTTTACACCAATGGGCACCTTATATCTAGTAGCTTCCTTCAGAGCAGCAATCAATTGCGCAAGATCTTCTATGGAATAAATATCATGATGCGGATAAGGTGAAAGCGCATCAGAACCTTTCGGGATCATTCTCGTTTGCGAGATTAAGCTATTCACCTTTTCACCAGGTAAGTGCCCCCCATGGCCGGGTTTAGCCCCTTGCCCTATCTTAATTTCAATTCCCGCTGCGTTTTTCAAATAGTTGATATCAACTCCAAATCGACCCGAAGCAATTTCCGTAATAATATTATTCCCATACTCGTAAAAGTCTTGGTGCAAGCCGCCTTCACCAGACCCTGCTAAAATGTTCAATTCCTTCGCCGCTTGATAAATTGCCATACAAGCGTTATAGGAAATGCTTCCAAGAGACATATGGCCTATCATGATCGGCATATCTATTTCGAAGTTCGGTCTGAATTCAGTTTTTAACGTAATATCTTCAAAATTATCCGTATTCATAGAAAACTCGATTTTCTTCGGTTTTCGACCAAAAAAGATTTTGGTTTCAATGGCTTCCCGGAGAGGGTCAATACTTGGATTGGTGACTTGACATGCATCGAGAAGGAGATCATCAAATATACTTCGAATTGGTCTATCATTACCAGTTGCCGAGAGTAAAACACCGCCTTCTCCAGATTGACCCCAAATAATATTTCGTATCCTTCTGGTGTAGTTCCCATGTGGGGGTAAATATGAATCATTTGGAATTATCCGAATCGCAGACGCAGGACACATGGCCACACACCGCTGGCACGCAACGCATTGGGAGTCGTCCGCAACGATCCGCTCTCCGTTAAAAGATAAGGCATCATAACTGCAATGTTTCGTACAACGTTTACACTTCTTACATATTTCTCTATCGATCCGCACATGAAAGTGCGATGGAATTTTATGCTTTAACGATATATTAATTCACCTCTGAGATATGTTCTATTTTCAAATTAACCCTTTCTAAGGGTTCTTCTAAACCGTTTCTAATCAAACCATCACCTAATCTCGCAATAATCGCACTTCCACTTCGAGGGTGCCATACTTTTTTAAATTTAAAGGTATCATCGAGTTGAAGGCGCCTAAAAGATGCCTCTTCACTGCTTAGAAAAATTGTATTTTCATCTTCAGACATCGCTGCCACCAAAGGGCGCAACTTTTTCCGGTCTGATAATCCCACTATAGTCGGTTTTGGATCGGTCAAACCAACTACGATAGAGAAGGGGCCATTTAACATCGCTGACCTATAGGTTGCTCTTATGTTTTTTAAAACCACTTGATATTTTTTTTCCATTTTCTCTATTTCGGAAAATAATGGTGGTGCCAATGCTAAGCTCGCAATAGTAACTGGAAAGTTATGTTTACGAACTAAAAGATCAAATAAATACGCAATAACTTCTGTATCGGTAAATAAAGAACATTTATAATCGAACGACTCTAAATAGCGCATATTGGTCCCGTAAGAGGTAATCTCCCCGTTATGGACAACACTCGTGCCCAGCAAGTTAAACGGATGTGCTCCGCCCCACCATCCCGGGGTATTAGTTGGAAATCGGGAGTGGGCTAACCACATATAGGCCTTATAATCTTTTATTTTGTAGTACTCAGCGATCTCATAAGACCATCCATTCCCCTTAAAGACCCCCATGTTTTTCCCCGAAGACATTATAAATGCGCCATCAAAGGTTTTTCGGATAAACCGGCAGAGAT
>CAZDJH010000226.1:0-6614 GCA_964505645.1 uncultured archaeon
TTAGAATTACAAAAATATTTTATGTATTTATTTTTGACACGAAAAATTTCTAATATGGAATAGAGATTTCTAAGATTTTTTTAGATTTCTCTAAAACCCTAGTAGTGAACTTATTATTGAGTATTTCGGATGAGGAGTATATCTGCCAAGTAGGAAATACTCAACATTTTTCACTACTTAAACTCTATCGTTCTTGTTTTTTTTGCGATTTATTAACCGATGTTTCTTATTGTAAAAAATAATCCATGTCAATCTTTATCATTTAAGTTAAAACTATAATCACTTAGAGAAAGGTTAATTTTTTTTGAAATTAATAATTAGAGAACTTGATTCTATGGATTTAATGGATTTAATGGGTTTTGAAATTATCGAAAAAATTAAGAGCAAAGAACTCACAATTGAACACGTTATTCAGCACACCTATGAGCAAATTGAAGCCACAGACGATCGCCTGCATTCATTTGTTCATCTATCTAAGGAAAGCGCACTCGCAAGGGCAAAAGCGTTAGATACCAAATTTAGAGACGGAGATTCGTTAGATAATCTTCATGGACTCCCAATCGGAATTAAAGATTGTATATGTGTGAAAGGGACCCCCACTACATGTGGCTCGAAAATATTAGAGGGATACAAGCCACCATATCATGCAACGGTCGTTGAGCGCTTGTTAGAGGAAAATAATGGAATTTGCATTGGACGAACCAATATGGACGAGTTTGCCATGGGTACTTCAACAGAAAATAGTTGTTACGGCCCCACATATAACCCATGGAGTTTAGAACATGTTCCAGGAGGGTCAAGCGGTGGTTCTGGTTCGGCAGTAGCTTCTGGGCAAGTTATATTTGCCTTAGGCAGTGATACGGGGGGAAGTATCCGATGTCCCGCGTCATATTGCGGCGTGGTGGGATTGAAACCAACGTATGGACGTAATTCACGATATGGGTTGGTCTCATATGCTAACTCACTTGAACAGATTGGCCCCATTACCCGTTGTGTAAAGGATTCTGCGTTATTAATGGAGATTATGGCGGGAAAAGACCCGTTAGATTCTACAAGTGTAGATATACCCGTTGAGAATTACACGGAAAAGTTGGAGGAATCTATAAAAAATAAGATTATAGGAGTGCCCCAAGAATTTTTTGGGGAGGGCATTGAATCAACCGTACGAGAAAAAGTTGATGCCGCAATAGAAATCTTGGAAGATCTAAATGCAGAAACTATTGAAGTTTCCCTCCCACATTTAGAATACACAATACCCACCTATTATTTAATTGCGATGAGTGAAGCAAGTTCTAATTTGGAGCGATTTGACGGGTTAAGATACGGGAAAATGAGTTCGGATTTAAACGGAGATGTTTTCGACGTATTTAAGAAAACACGAGGGGAAAAGTTTGGAACTGAAGTTAAACGAAGGATCATCTTGGGGACCTATGCTCTTTCAGCGGGATATTATGATATGTTTTATATGAAAGCTTTAAAAGTGCGGACGCTGATTAAGCGTGACTTTCAAGAGATATTTAAACAAGCAGATGCAATCGCGTGCCCGACAATGCCGACTCCCGCTTTTAAAATTGGCGAGTTAGTAGATGATCCATTTCAAATGTATATGATGGATGTATTAACGTGTCCTGTGAACATTGCAGGATTGCCAGCATTATCGCTTCCATGCGGATTTGATGGGAATTTACCAATTGGATTCCAACTTATTGGAGATTATTTTGACGAGGGAAACATTCTCAATATTGGATATCAATTAGAGCGGCAATTGAATCTTTATCGAAAATTACCTAAATTAAAAACAGGTGAAAACTAATGGGAAATGACGGTATAATAATTGGGCTTGAAGTACATATACAGTTAACAAATTTAAACTCTAAACTTTTTTGTAGTTGCAGCAATGAATATCGTGAGAAAAAACCAAATACAGTTGTATGCCCCGTATGTATGGGATATCCCGGTTCGCTACCAGTAATAAATGAAAAAGCGATCGAATTTGCCACCAGACTTGCATTGGGTTTGAATTGTGATATAAATAGCCAGTTTTTCTTCTTCCGTAAAAATTATTTCTATCCCGATATGTCTAAAAACTTCCAAATCAGTCAATATAATAAAGCAGGAGGAAAAGCCTTTGCAGATGGGGGTTATATCCCGATTAAAATAAACGGAAAGGAAAAAAAGGTTAAGCTGAATCGTATCCACTTGGAAGAGGATCCGGCTCGATTAGTTCATAAGGGGAGTATAGCAAGTTCACCCTACACATTAGTAGACTATAACAGGTCGGGGGTGGCTCTAATAGAAATTGTTTCAGAGCCTGTAATGAAATCTCCTGAGGAAGCGCGGGAATATCTCAATCAATTAAAATCAATTGTTCAATATACGGGTATAGCAGACTTAGATTTGGGTGGTTCGTGTCGCGTAGATGCAAATATTTCAATAGAAGGACATGCGCGATCTGAAGTAAAAAATATTAATAGCTTCAAGGAGGTGGAGAGGGCGTTGAAGTGGGAGATTCAGCGACAGAAAAATATGATAAAAAGGGGGAAAGAGTTAATCCAGGAAACGCGTCATTGGGATGACACCAGAAGGATTACTATCCCCTTGAGGACAAAGGAGTTTGAAAAGGATTATCGGTATTTTCCAGAAGAAGATTTAATCCCAATAGAAATGGAGCCCTCCTTTATCGATAGGGTGAAGAAAAGTCTTCCGGAAATGCCCAATGAAAGAAAGGAACGATTGCAAAAGGAATACGCCCTTACAGAGTTCAGCGCCGAGATCGTGGTAAAAGATAAAGCCATTGCAGATTTCTTTGAGGAAGCAGTCAATTTAATTAAAGAATTTGGGCCAGAAGAATATCAACAAGTATGTAATTGGTTAATGGGCGACATTTCACGATGGTTGAACGATAATAATGTGGGAATTTCCAACACAAAATTAACACCCGAAATCTTGGCTGAATTAGTCATTCTAATAAAAAAAGGCACGTTAACGGGAAAAATTGCGAAAGGATTTATCGATAAATTAATGGAGGGGAAATCACCTCAAACCATCATGGAAGAAACTGGGAAAAAGCGAATTTCAGATGAGGATAAAATTAAATCGATTGTAAAAGATATTATTGCTGAAAACCCAAAAATCGTAAAAGATTATAAGGAAAACCCGAAAGCTATTCAAGCGCTCATCGGAAAATGCATGGCAAAAACTAAAGGGCAAATAGATCCGGAAATCACGGTAGAAGTCATGCGAGAAGAATTAAAGGAATAATCTTAATCTTATTTTATTATTAATTATTAATTATTAATCCGCGCGGGGTAAAGAAAAATAGAAGGTTGAGCCCTTTTTTCTTCCCTCCGATTCCATCCAGATTTCTCCTCCATATAATTCGATAATCTTTTTTGAAACATACAAGCCCAAGCCTGTCCCGTCGATTCCAACATCATAACCCCTTCCATATCGCTCTATCTTCCCGAATTGCGTAAATAAGATATCTTTTTCTTCTGGAGTAAACCCTAATCCATCGTCTTCAATAGATATAATATAATCTTCTTTAGTCTTTTGGGATACAATCGTAATGTGACCATTAGAGGGAGTATATTTGATGGCGTTAGAAAGCAAATTCTCGACAACCTCTAAGATTTTTTCTCTTTGTACATTTACAACCATATACTTATCAATATCGATGGTGATAGAATGATTTCTCACCTCAGCTGCCCCCTTTAATGCCTCAGTGGCATTTTTTATAACCTCATATAAGTTTTCTCTGCTTTTCGAGACCTCTACGATGCCAGAATCCAATTGGGCGGAGTATAAAATCCTTTTAATCACTTTCTCGAGTCTTTGGCAACCTTTATCTATTTCAGATAAGTAATTAATTATTCTTCCATTTAAATCCTCTGAGTATTGCTCTAAAATTAGGTTAGAAAAGCCTTTTATAGATATAAGCGGGGTTTTTAACTCATGCGACGTACGCCTCAATAATTCTGATTTCATTTTATTTAATTGTGTCAATTTTTTCTCCGTTCTTATGCGCTCAGTAATGTCCGTAAATGTTGTGTATACCTGATATGGCCTTCTTTCATTGCCGCGAAATAAGGGAACGGCATCAATTTTTATCCATCTATATTCATTTTTTTTTGGATTAAATATCCCCATGGTTTTATTTTTTACTTCTTTTCCGGTTCGTAATGCTACCATAGAAGCATGTTCCCTCCCAGGAAGGGGAGACCCATTTTCTCTAATTGATCTCCAGTTTGGATTAGAAGACGATCTCATCCTCATCTCCTCGATGCTTATCCCTAAGATCTTCTCTGCTGCTGGATTTGCGGATATGATTTTTCCGTCTCTGTTTTGATAAACAACACCTTGGGCCATCGTCTCATATAGTAAACGGAACTTCTTTTCCGATTTACTTAGTTTTTGCTTCGCAATTTTTTCTTCAGTCACATCATCATATACAGCAACAATTTCTCCAGTCGGTAATTTATATATGTAACTTTCTCTCCAGCCGGAAATTCTATTATCTTCATATTTTGAGATAGGGTGGAGCTCCGGAGTTCCCGTTTTCCAAACCCTCTGGAACACATTAAATAATCCAAAATCGTGAATACTTGGAAATAAGTCAGTGACTTTATTTCCAATTACTTTTTCTGCTTTTAATTTTTCGATCCTCTGTGCTGCTAAATTAAAATCTCTAAACACAAAATTCTCTCCGTTATTAATCGCCTCATAGACTGCAACCCCGCTGCTCATGTTGTTGAAGAGTTCCCGGTATTTCTTTTCTGATTCTTTAATTTTCAGCTCCGCTTGCTTTCTTTCGGTAATGTTTCTTGCGACTCCCCATAGGTACTTTATTTTTTGGCCCTCACCGAAAACTGTATATGATTGCAATTCTACGGGAAAAACAGTTCCATCATTTTTAATATATTCTTTCTCATAAACTCCCGAGTAACCATTTTTCATCAATTTTTTGTCCCATATTTCATCCTTTTCCCACTTATGCCACTTTTTCGGAGTAATTGAATAAAAATTGTCCAAATTCTTAAGTTCTTCGAGAGTATATCCCAACATTTCACAATAAGCTTGATTAGCGTCAATAATTTTACCCTCGGTGTCAACCATAACAAAGCCATCGCGACTGCCTTCAAATATCTCCCGATAACGCTCCTCAGATTGTTTCAATTGGTTTTGAACCTGTCTTCTATGTAATAATACAGATACATATGAAGCAAGCGTTTCTATAGCTTCCCGGTGCTGAATACTTTCCCCATTTGGAAGAAAGATAGATATCCCCCCATAGGGTTTATCGTCTAACGCAAATCCTACTGAATAAGTATCCCCTATATTAAAAGAATTTTCAAGGTTTTCACATATATGTTTGGGTATTTTTCCTGCTGCCAGCGTATGCAAGCCCCCCGAAATATATTCAAGCTTTCCGGTTGTATAGAGTTTTTTTTCACTACCCATATCGTTTTCGTTCCATAAAAATTTTGAGAAATTATTTTCAAGAACTTCGAATAATTTTTCTTTTCTCTCACTTGGACCTGATATCGCTCGTAAGGTAATCGCTTCCAATTGTTTGTTATAAAGGGAAACAATGATGATCGCTTCTTTATTAAATTGATTTACAGCATTGGCTATAATATTACAAATTGCGTCAATATCTCTTTTTCGGCTTAAGTTTATTATAGTTTCATTTATAATCTTTTGTTCCTTGATGTATTTTTCTTGTTGTCTCTGCCGTTTTTTACGATCAGTTATGTCCCGAGAAATCACGATCCCTTTTAAACTCCCGTCTTCATGTCGGAACGTTTTTCCCTTTGCTTCCATCCATATCCAACTTCCATTCTTATGTTTGAACCTGAAAACAGCCTTAGAACTCCCCCATTTAAAGGCTTGTTTTATTAGTGGAAGGATTTGGGGTCTATCTTCGGGGTGAATAAAGTTTAATACTTTTTTTCCTATTATATCATTTAATTCATAACCCAGCTGATTATTATGAATCTTATTAACATCCTCAAACTTAAAGTTAGAATCAACTATAGCAATAAAATCATTAACATTATCCATTAAAAGATTATAGCCCCTTTTAACTCGGTTTAACTTTGTTTTTGTTTGTTTTAAATCTCTTTTCGAATGTGCTTTTTGTTTTAATTCTCTTTTGAATTTTGAAATGTTTGTAGCAATACAAATAATACCTGATTTATAAGGAAGGATTTGTACCTCATAAAATGCCATATGGTTAGTATCTGGGTTCTTAAAGTCATCAGTAATTTTTCTGGGTGTTTTAGTTCTTAAAACTTCCCTATATGCTCTTCCAAATCTAGTTTGCTCAATATTAGGAAAGATATAGGTAATTTTCTTCCCTAAAAGTTCTTTTAAATCTTTTTGTATAAGGGATGCTGCGGCGTAATTTACACATATATATTTCAGGTTATGGTTTAATCCATAGATTGGGATAGGGTTAGATTTAATTATTTCTTGTAGTTCTCTATCTATTTCAGGCTTTTCAGATAATATCCTTTTTTTCTTCATATATATTATGAAATATTTAGGCCACTCTATATTAATAAATACTATATTTTAGATATTTATAAATAACTAATTGCATATCTATAATT
>CAZDJH010000227.1:0-6613 GCA_964505645.1 uncultured archaeon
AAAGACTACAAAAATTAATATTGAAAAATAAATTAATTTAAAATAGAGTATATTCAGATTTAAATTATATTCAATTACATGCACTTTTTATCAATGGGAACTTGGCGTAGTCAAGATTTTTTAGCAAAATCTTGGCGGAGTCCGGTAGCGCGGCAGCCTCCAGAGCTGTTGGTCGTGGGTTCAAATCCCTCAGTTCCCACCACACTTTTCCCATCAATGAATCCATTTATTTCCCTTTCTTAATTATGGTAATTGAGAAAATGAAACGAAAAATTAGTTCTTTTCTATTGATTAAATGGGTACTTATTGGGTTTTTATATGCCCTTCTGTATGGAATTTTCCACTATTATGCCCTTTTCAGGCTTAATTATGATCCTTCTTCTTTAGGTTTCTCGATTTGCAGAATGAGGACGCTTCTATTAATAAATATTGTCTTGATAATTACGCTATTTATAATCAGTAAGAAAGTGTATGTCCTCCTATTTATCCTCTTTACGATAAGTGGCATTTATATGTGGACATATCGCTATCTGTTGACACAATTTGGAGACTATAATTTAACGATGGAAGTGAAAACATTAGTAGAATTCTTTCTTTTCCTGACCTATAGCATTATGGCTCCAGGGATGATCCTTCTTTTAATTGCATATATTAAAAAGCTCACCCCTCGGATTCACGGAAATATTCTAAATAAGAAATATCACGTCCACGAGACCTTTTTCGGCTTAATTTTACTGGGTATCGGCTTAATTTTTATGCTTATTAGAGGTCGATTAATCATCTATGAGATATTTTGGGAAGACTTGCAAATTATATTGGGATTCTTTAATGTGTTTGTATTTGTCTTTTTATTTTTCGGCGCCTTTTTTCTCTTTAGGGACTTTCACGACCTATTAAAATTAAAGTTTATAGAAAAAGTTAAGGAAACACGCACGAATGCGGAGGATAACCAAAATTACACACCCATATTTGGAAATATTACTAAAAACGACACGCATTTTTTCCAAAAACCAGTCCTTCCATTATATCCTTTTGGGATGTTATTCACAAGTGTCTCCTTTCTAATGGTAATTTATGGCTCCGATTTTCTTATTTATAAGCTATTTTTTATTCCATATAATTACGTTGTCAACTTGGGCTATATATTATGCTTCATCTCAGCAGCTATAATCGGTCTCGATTGGTTTCGTCTATTCAAACTTTTTTATCCTATACGCTATAAAAAAATTAATCAAAAATTAGCGGAATTAATAAAATAAGGGATATAAAAAAAATGAAATTAAAAAAGTTATTTGGTTAGATTTGAGAGAATATCTAACTTAGTTAATTTTTAAGGCAATCAATTCCGCAAACAATCTAGAGCCTTAAAGGCTTAACCATAAAAAGTTTGATATAATGAAGAGAGGTGAAAATGATATTGCTAATGTGTTAATAGTAGTTATTACAATATTCATACTGGTTCCGCAGCATCTTTCAAAGGATCCCCAACGCTATCTCCGATAATTATATTTAAAAATCATTTCAATAAGATATTAGTATAAGCTGAATGTCAATAAAAATGTAATAATTCAATATGAAAATTATAAATTTTTTTTGGATTTGAATCCTTTATTAAAAATAAGAACTTTATATGAAATTTATTAGCCGGGTCAAAATTGACGCTTACAAAAATTAATAAAAAGGATCTAATACCCATTGTTTTAGTCTGCATTCTATTATTTATTTCAATTGCCTGTGCGAATATGCTTATTCCGAGTTATAATGCGATAAAGGAAGAGTTTGAGATAGCGGAAGCGCTCATTGCTCTCCCAGACGCTTTTTTTGTGTTGATTAGCGCCTTCTTTGCGCTGATATGGGGATATTATACAGACCGTATAAATAGAACTAAGTTGATCATTGCGGGAACCTTTTCATGGACGATTGGAATGCTTTTAACTGGGTTCTCGATAAACTTTTTTATGGTTATAATATCCCGCGTGTTAAGCGGAGCTGGCTTGGGATGTGTGCTTCCCGTGGGATATTCAATTATTTCCGATGCTATACCTCCTGATGAGAGATCGGGATGGTTTGGCCTAATTGCAATCTTAAGTTCAATTTCAAACGCCGTCGGTCAAGGGCTTTCCTCCTTTTTAGGACCCATAATATCGTGGAGGTTTCCTTTTCTACTCCTTTCAGCTATAAGCATCATAGTTGTGTTTGTATTATTCTTTATCAAACTCCCAGCCAGAGGGGCAACAGAAACGGAATTAAGTGAGCTAGGGGAGCTAAACCTCGAATATAGTTATAGAATCGCCAAGGATGACTTGACTCAGATAATCCAGAAGAAAACAAATCAGTATTTAATTGTCCAAGGCTTTTTTTCCATAATACCCGGAACGATATTTGTTTTTTTCCTCACCTCTTTATTTAATATTTATTATTTTTTTCAATTGCCGGAGAATATTCGCCTACAGACATCAACTATTTTTGCGGGAATGGTGGGGATCGGCTATATCCTCGGAAATATAGTAATCTCTTATTTAGGAGATGTTTTATTCCGGCGCAACAGAAAGAACCGGACCAGACTGGCTACCATCTGTATGGTCTTAACCATCCCTTTCTGCCTCTTAATGCTATTTTCCATCAAAACCGTTGATGTATCGATGCTTAATATAACCTACCCAACACCGATTCCAACAGTCAAGATCGGTACGTATTTAATTAAGACCATCGGACAGATCTTTGTAGTATATCCGAACTATATCTTTTTCTTTATTTTCGCGTTAATAGGCTCAATTCTTAGCTCTGGCCCCGTTGCGAATCGGAATGCGGTGATGATCGACGTTAATCTGCCTGAGCACAAGGGTACTGCCGCCTCACTTTTTAGCCTCTCCGAACAAGTTGGAAAAGGACTGACACTCCTCGTCTCATTTTTCTTGATTTCTATTCTCGGGACTATCTTTCGAATGATGGTTTTTTCCGTGTTTTTGTGGATTCCTGCGGGGATTTTATGGTATTTAGCGAGCTGTGTTGTAGAAGATGATATGGGGGCTAAGAATCAGATTCTAAAGGAAAGGAAGCAAATGACCTTAATAGATTATGTGTTCGAACTGGAAATCCAATTGGATCGGGCAATCCAGAAGATTCATGATACAAAATATTATATAGCCGAGGATAAAACCACATTTTTTACTCTTTTGAACGACGCGATAGAAATATTGGACTATTGCGAGAGAAAAGGTGAATATAGGAGTATAACGGATGTAAAGTTCAAAGCAGAAGAGATCAAAACCAATGCTCTCGAAATTAAATCCAATGTCCAAGATATTTACAATCAACTCGAAAAAAAAAACCTTACGCCATACGAAAGGGAACATTTACAAAAGGATTTGGAGCAGATTAAATTACGGATCGGAGAGTTTCCCCAGTCCACCTTCGGTATAATTCAGACATATTATGATGACGCATATCTCAAGATTACGGAAGCCTACTTGATGGACTCTTCTCAAGTATTCGAGATCTTAGATAAAATCAATAGCGCCATAAGTATTTATAATCGTGTTAAAAGTCTTTTAAACGAAAGGATCGAGGAGATCGGGCGTAGAAGTGATTTAACAGAAGAGGATAAAAAAGCATTAGAAAAGGAGCGCGAATTATATAACAAAACTAAAAGCGCCTTATTAACTACCGTCAATTTAAAAAAAAGGATAGAGGATCTGATTGAAAGTTTAGAAAGGTATGGAATAGAGCGAGAAAACTTAAAAAAGATCGCAAAACTCATCTCCGAATACAACTTAAATCTTCGAGCAGTCCTCTTAGAAACCTTTCAAGACGACCAAGAAACCCAGGAGAAGTTGCTGGATGCTTATAATACCTTGATTAAGGTGTTTAAGGACTTTTATAAAGTATTTGAACTGCAGGATTTAAAGGTGTTTTAACTCAGAAATAAGTACCACGCGTCCTTTTTATATTGAATCTTCTTTCATTGAGCCTTCTTCTTTCTCTTCCTCCTCTCGCAATAGAGCCCTATAATCCTTTTTCTCCCCGTTGGAGAGTTCTTGCGCCGATTTTCCCTTCGACTCATAAATATCGGCCGAATCGATTCCGAAACACAAATTAATTAAAAGAATCAAGCAATTCCGAATATTTTCGTAATCATCGACCCCATCATCTAACTTGTCCATTAATTGCCGCAGATAATTTGCATTATTTAACCATACTTTATTATCAACTTCAAACTTGTCACCCTTGCATTCCCTTTCATAATATTCCAATATTATATCTACGCAATCCTCGGTTTTCTTCGATTCACTATTAGGCTTCATTTTTCGGCTCAACTTTATAGTTTTTATAGGTTATTTTATATTTGATTTTATCTCTTAATAAAATTTTCGATTATTAACCCTTATATCTTAACAAATGTTTATTTTTATAGGTTATTTTATATTTGATTTTATCTCTTAATAAAATTTTCGATTATTAACCCTTATATCTTAACGATTGTTTATCATTTCCTACTTTCCATATCGTTCCTTACCTCAAAGCGATATATATAACTCCTTTTTGCAATTTCTATTTCAAAATGAAAGTATTGCTGAGAAAAATTGAAAGAGAGAATAATAAGGTTTAATAGCTTGGTGGTAAGAAATTATCGAATTAAACCGCGATATTTTTGATGAAGTCATCGATATCTTGCTCTAGATCTATGATATCATCGATTTCTTTGATTTCACTGCTTGCGAGCTTGTTTAAAAACTCTTTAAGCAATTTTTCTTTTTCCTTATCGGTAGGGAACAAGAGCGAGCTCTTATAATGCTCCCAGTCGAGGATATTACTGAAGACCAAAAATAAACGTTCCACATGACTATAATCTATTAGTTCTAAAACCTTTTCTTTTGTTATGAGTTCTTTTGTTGAATCCTTATAAAACTCGCTTAAATCGTTATAATAGTTAGTAAGTCTGGCAATATTCTCCAACTGGGCCTGAAGGGCTGCTTGGTTAATAGGACTATCCTTCCCCTCATACATGATTTCGAAATACTGTGATATGAAGTCCTTGAGCTTCTGCAACTTGGTCTGGAAAATGCGAGTTTTTACAATCCTCTCAAAAAGGGGGCTCTCCTTGTATTTATAGAATTTGAGTTCAAACTTAACAATATCTAGAATATCAAAGAACAGCTCCCTGATATCTTCATTATCATCCGATTCTTGAGCCATTTTTTTCCCTTTTTATATTCTTTTTATAAGTCTATATAATATATATTAATTTTAATTTTTATTTTTAATTAAATCTATTGATTATAGTTAACCCACTTTGGGACTATTAATTGTCTTGTATGAATTCTTTGATACTTGAGATAACAGTGTGGGGATCATCGTGCATTACCCAATGGGAGGAGCGTTCACTTTTCACGATTTTTAAATTCGGCACATACTCTGAGAGGTTTTCCAGCACAAGTGGCTTGATATAGGTATCCTTCATTCCGAAAATGACTAATGTAGGGACCTCAATCATTCCAGACCAGCCCTCATAGCTCCGGTTTGCGCGATAATAATTTGTTGATGCCTTCAAGGCATTTGGCTGGGACCACGCCTCCATGTATCGCGCCTTATCGTCTTCCGAAAATGCATCCTTTTCACGGGAGTTCTGAAACACGGCAAATTTAAGCATCTGGAAGTCATGTCTCCTAAGGATCTCATCGCTATTTGGTTTCATCAGTTGAGAAATGTATCCACTTGCGCGTTTCTGCTTCTTATTTTCTCGTATTTTCTTCGAGAATACCTTATAGTGGGGCGCATTAATAATAATTAATTTATCCACCAAGTCGGGGTAGGTCTCGGCAAATGCCCATGCGATCATTCCTCCCCAATCATGCCCAGCGAGATTAAAAGAGTTAAATTGTAGTGTCTGGCTGAGTTGTTTGACCTCCTCAATTAATTTCTCCAACTTATATTCTCCGACCTCGAGCGGCTTATCAGAAAGGTTATAGCCCTTCAGATCGGGAGCAATCACCTGATAGCTGACCTTAAGGCCATCCATCACCTTCTTCCACCCATACCAAAAGTCCGGAAACCCGTGAAGCATTATAATCGGCGCTCCCGTTCCAGCAATAACTGTATGTAGATTAATTCCATTAACTTGTATAAATCTATGATCAAATCCGTTTTGATTTGAATTCATACAAATGAATATATTCCTTTATTTTAAAGCGTTTGCTTATTATTCACCCAAGTAAAAAAAAGACCTTTATTAATAGGACCTATATTTATCATTCTCGATATGACCTATCAACCTCGATAAAAAGTTATTTTAAAACTCGCAGAATAACTGGGGATATCCCAACCTTTAGTTGAAGCCTTTAAACCTTTAAAATAGTAATTTAAGAATAATATATACTTCAATTGGTTATTAATTATATTTTAATCTAAGGAACGCTTATATCGCCCAACCGATTCAAGGATGCATTTCATCGCCTCTTCTTTCCCAAACCACCCCACGACGTCTGTATCCTTCCCTTCTTCCAGTTCCTTATACCGTCTGAAGAATTGGTCGACTTCATTCAATAGCCCCTCTTGAACATCCTTAAGGCCCTTAGTTCGCTTGTAAAAATGATCATGAATAGGTACTACCAAG
>CAZDJH010000228.1:0-6565 GCA_964505645.1 uncultured archaeon
CCTTTAACTTGTAAATGATTACTATATATGATAGAAAATCTATATAGAAAAAAGTGGTATTAATTCCAATTAAAAGCCCTAATTGAATTAGAATAAACTTACAAAAATCTATAGTTTAAATCATTAGAAAATTAAGAGTTAAGAATTCTTTTTTAAAATTATTAATACTTAACACGAGATCCTTTTCTAACCAGATCTATATAGAATATATTGAGCATATAACTCTAAATAACGCCACATATTCTATGTTCAGAATTCTTTTATTCTAAATCAAAATAATACAATTAAGAACTTTACTTAAAAAATTGTTTTACCCTTTAATAATATCAAAACATATGGTTTAAAAAAATGGAATCACAAAAAGTAAATTTAATCATGATTGTTGCCTTAATCGGTGGCTTAGGAGCCACCATTGGGCTACAAGCATATACTGTGGTACAATTAGGTAATGTTGGCGGTGGTCAACAGACCTATACAATTGATATTTCAGGTTCTACTACTTGTTACCCTGTTATTTCGACTCTTGCTCCTATGTTTGAATCAATTAACCCTCAATATCATATCCTTGTAGGTTCAGGGGGTTCTGGGGGAGGAGCAGAAGATCTTGCGAACGGTGTAGTAGATATCGCTATGACGTCCCGTGAAGCAAAAGCATCGGAAGATGATGGAACATGGATCGATCATCCTTTTGCCAAGGACGGTGTCTCGGTCATTGTTGATGAGGATACTGCAGCGGCTGCTGGACTCACGAATCTCACGTTAGATGAGTTATGGAAGATTTATAATGGGACCTATACTAACTGGAATGAAGTTCCTTCCGTTTCGAATGGCGCATACTCTAAAGCCATTTCTATTGGAAATCGTGAAGATGGTTCTGGGACCCGAGATTGCTTTGAATCAAAAACAATATATAACGCTACGAGCACAAAATTAGACGCAGACGGCACCGGATATTCAGCGAGCTATGGAGGTCTAAATACACAAAACGGTAATCCGCAAATGGCAGACTGGGTTGATGGAACGGGTGACAGCGGTAGAATTGGATACGTTGGAAAGGCATTTGTTGCTTCAGGTCATACTGAAATCCCAATTTGTAAAGCAAATGGAACAACTTGGTCTGAACCGATCTCTGCGACTAGAGAAGATGTTATGACGGGAAATTACCCAATCTCTCGATCACTTCACCTCTATACAGCAGGTACTCCACCAGGATATGTTCAAGCTTTCATTGATTATGTATATAGTCCTGTCGGACAAGATATTGTAGAGCAGAAGGATTACATCCCGCTTTATGATGGGAACCTTCCAAGCGACTATTTTGATGACCAATTATAGTACATAATAATATTTAACCACAGAAAAATCTCTAAATATATTCTTTTTTTTTCTTTATCTTTTTTCCTTCTTATTGAATCTATGGAAGTTATTTTATTTTTTAGTATGTTGTTCACCACAAACTTTCACACTGATTATTTCTTTTTTATCTAATAGACTAAAATATTAGCATGCTAATAATATATATAGATTCTATATCATTATAGATTTCTAAATATTCTATAGTAGAATTGATTATAAGACATTAAAACATAGAATAAATAAGAATGTGAATAAAAATATCTTTTACGCATTTTTGTCGCATTAGAAACAAGATTAATACAGAAATCATTAATTTCAGTAGCAAAATGGCTGCAGATATAAAATCAAAAGAAGATTATTTACTTGAAATTAAAGAGAAAGAGACTCAAGGTATTTTAGATGGAGATAAAATTGCAAAAGGACTACTTTTTGTAATAGCCTCAATTGCCATTGTTATTGTGTTTCTCATTATAATCTATTTATTTTTACTATGCGGAGATTTCTTTCAGCAAAGACCACTGGATTACTTTTTATTTGGAACTAGATGGGATTCTAATAATGATGTATATGGTGCGTTTTATATCATTTTAGGAACAATCCTAGTTGCTCTCGGAGCTTTAGCATTTGCCATCCCCCTTGGCTTAGCCGGGGCAATCTTTATTTCAGAAGTAGCCCCTCCAAAGTTACGTGGTTTTTTGAAGGGTGGAGTTGAAATACTTTCCGGTATCCCTTCAATTATTTTTGGCTATTTTGGACGAATGATACTAGCACCTTTTATAGAAATAACATTCAACGTAAGCCAAGGATTATGTTGGCTTAATGCTTCTTTTTTATTGGGCATCATGTCACTACCAACAATAATAAGTGTTTGTGAAGATGCAATAAGTACCGTACCTCGCTCATTTAAGAATGCATCCTATGCAATGGGTGCTACAAAATGGCAGACTATAAGCCAGGTTATTCTACCTGCCGCAATGTCAGGAATCACTGCAGGGGTTATTTTGGGAATGGGAAGAGCAATCGGAGAAACCATGACCGTTACATTTGTTGCTGGAAATAGTATACAAGCACCAGAACCTATAACGGATGTATTTACTGCCCTCCGAACAATTACAGCCACGCTTGCCTTGAATATTGGCAATGCCAATGGACTGGAGAGACAAGCCTTGTTTGCGCTGGCTATTATCTTATTTTTTATGTCATTAATAATAAATATCATTGCCAGTTTAATTTTAAAACGAGTTAGAAAAAAGTTTACAGGTCAAACTAAGGAACGAAAAATTAAAGATTTTAAACCATTGCGATTAATTAAGGAGGATAAAGGGGTACAATACGTCATAACTGTTATTAGAAGACATAAAAAGCTAATCTTGGGGTGCTTTTTATTTGTATTTCTTTTATGGCTTTTTACAAATTGGTTTGGGTTCTCCTTGGGATCATTAGTAACAATATTTATTTTTGTATTTTTTTATGTTTTTAAAAGAATTAGCCCAAGCATACAACAGATCGTCGCATTTGGATTATTAACCGTTATGACACTAGTAGTATTAATATTCCTTGGAGTGATCATTTCAAATATAATTAGTAATGGGCTTCCCAAACTATTAGAGCCAGGTTTTCTAACCACGCCTACGCATGCGGATGGAGGAGGAATCCTTGATGCGCTCATAGGAACGCTTGAATTAACTGGATTTTCAATTTTATTTGCAGTCCCTTTAGGGGTGCTTGCCGGACTTTATTTATCTGAATATGCCGGGAAGGGAAAAATAACATACGTTATTAGACTGGCGATTGATTCTTTAAATGGAACTCCCTCTATAGTATTTGGATTGTTTGGATATGTTATGATTACTGCCACTATGAAGGGGAGGTCCTTATTCGGAGGAGTTATAACCCTTTCAATCATGATTTTACCAGTAATTATAAGAACAACAGAAGAAGGGTTAAAAGCAATACCTCAGTCTTTTCGAGAGGGAAGCTTAGCGTTGGGCTCTTCAAAATGGCAAAGTATTGTAAAGATCGCCTTGCCCGCCGCTGTGCCTGCAATCATGACGGGAGTAGTATTGGGAATGGGTCGAGTTGCAGGCGAGACCGCACCCATTATTTTTACCGCATGTGTTCTAAATCAGAGGCACTATAGTCCGATATATCTCTTTTCTGATGAAGGATGGACAAGTCCCGTTGCTTCTCTGACTTTTTACCTCTATGGTATTTTAAAGGGCTTTCCAAATGCAGAAGCCCAAGCGGGGGGTACGGCGTTAGTATTATTTATGGTAGTATTAGCTTTTTATGGTATAGCATTTGTTATCAGAAGCTATTATAATAAAAAAAAGGATTGGTAAATTAATATGTTAGAAAAGAAAATTTCAAAAGAAAATAGTTTTATTTTAAATTGTAAGGATTTAAACCTTTGGTATGATGAAAATCAAGCTTTAGAAGATATTAATGTAAAGTTTCATAAAAATGAAATAACGGCTATTATTGGACCATCTGGGTGTGGAAAAAGCACTCTACTTCGATGTTTTAATAGGATGAATGATGTAATAAAGGGATGTCACATCGAAGGCGATGTGATATTTCATGATAAGAATATTTATCGAAAAAACGCAAATGTGAGAAATATCCGTAGTAGAATAGGGATGATTTTTCAGAAACCAAACCCTTTTCCAATGTCTATTCATGATAATATTACATATGGCCCTAGGGTACATCATATCTACGATAGAAAGGTATTAGATGAAATTATGGAGGGATGCTTGAAAAGAGCAGCATTATGGGATGAAGTAAAGGATAGATTGAATAATTCTGCTATGGGATTATCAGGTGGACAACAGCAGAGACTATGTATTGCCAGAGCATTATCCATTGAGCCCGAGATCTTGCTTATGGATGAGCCTACATCTTCCCTAGATCCAATCGCCACAGCTAAAATCGAAGAACTCTGTCGTGAGTTGAAGAAGAAATACACAGTTATTATTGTTACACATAATATGCAGCAAGCAGCTAGAATTTCAGATTATACGGGCTTTATGTATCTTGGGGAGATGATCGAATTTGGACGAACTCAACAAATATTTGAAAATCCACGAGAAAAATTAACAGAAAACTATATAACGGGCAGGTTTGGATGATTTTATTAGCTCATCCACTGTCCAATCGGAATATTTAAGATTAGGACAATAATTTTATAATAAAAGGTGAAAGATTTGGCAAAAGAAATGAGAAGGGAAATAGATGATTTAAAGCAGCAAGTTTTAAAAATGGCAGATTTGGCAGTTAGCATGCTTGAGGATGCAAATACGGCATTATGCAATAAGGATCTAGAATTGGCAGAATCAGTTGATCAGAAAAAGTATAAATTAAGAGAGTATGATGAAAACATCGAAGCTGCAGCACTCCAAGTATTGGGCTTATTTCAGCCTATGGCAATTGATTTAAGAACACTTGGTGCTATCCTAAAGATAATTACATATCTCTATCGAATAGGGCGTTACGGAAAGGATATCGCAGCGGTGGTAGAAATGTTAAATACAGAATATCCAATCTCGGAATTAATCGGCATTAGACATATGTGGGAGCATGTAAAGCCAATAATTCAAGATGCAATCTATTCCTTCGAACATGCAAATATCGAAAAATTAAATGATTTTGAGAAAAGAGATGACGAAATAGACCAAATGAGATGGAGTATTTTTCGGGAGAGCATCAGTTGGTGCATCGAAGACCCTAAAAATATTACCATCAGTGCACATATCATTATGATTGCTCGTTATTTAGAGCGATGTGGCGATCACGCATGTAAGATCGCAGAAAAAGTTCATTATATGGTGACCGCTGAGCATATCGAAATATCTTAAATATAGAACTCATACAAATTAAAGCTGAGAATCAGAGAAATGAAAAGGATAAATAAGCTCTTTATATGGAAAGAAAACATTAAATCTATAGAGTTTCAGCATAAACTAATACTGGTTCCACCATTGATAAGTATTTTATTAATAGGTATTTCCCTAATAATCCCAGTTATTTGGCAACCAGAGAGATTATATTGGATATTTGGACTTATCTATACTAAAGGGCAAGGTTTTGCGTTCCTTTCAAATTATATGCTCTTTTGGTCCGTAGCCTCTTCATTAATCCTCATCCTCGCAGTTTATGCCCTCATACAGAATATCCGTTTTATCGTTTCGATGAAAGGGAGAAGTGAAAATGGTATCATAAAGTTTTGGCTTGCGTGGATCTTAGTTGGGATGACATTTATTTTTGTAGCAATCTTATATTTTAGAATATATCCAAACTTAATATTTAATATTACATATCCTAATACGTTTAAATTTTCTTTTCTGATGTATATATCCGGAAGTATGATGATTGTAACGGGAATTAGTCTACGGGTATTAAATTACTATAGGTATTGTTTTATTTAAATAAACTCTTCCCAGCTACGGAATAATGGGGCGTTTTTCCTAATAAATCTAAGAGGGTCGGAACAATATCCGTGATTTTGCAATGTGACACCTCTATGTGGGGGATATCGTTAGAACCAGAAATAATCAAAGGCACTATTGCGCTTTTCCTTGCTCCAATGTCGTGTTTATAGATTATATCGTGTTTCTTCTTACCGTGTTCAATGTTATAAGTGATCATTCCTTCTGTACTCATGATAATATCGGCACTGCGAGGGTTTTTAAAATGCCTACATAAAAGGTCTGGGTACAGCGGAAAGTCGAGATGGTAAGTTCCTTGGAGCCACTCTTGAATGTTATGAAACTTCTCATCGAGGAGTCCGCGAGCAGTCTCATCTTTAGAGTATCCAAATATATCTTTCCCCCCCTCCTCGGGTATGTATTTCGTTTGCATCTCTGGTCCTTTACCGCGGTACTCCAATTTCCCTTGAAGGAATTGTCCAGAATCTACTTTCCGCTTTATAAAGACTTCCCCTTTATCAACAGTATTTTCCTTATTTGGATAATACATTAAGCGGGTTCCTTTTATTTCAAATAATTTTTGGGTTAAATCGATATTTTTTGGACCGTAATTAGTAAGCTCTTCAATTGCGGGATGGGGCCATAAGGTATTCGAGGAATGGGGCAATGAACCCTTAAAATTAAAGAAGCCGACACCTCCAAATTCAGCCAAATTCATATTTCCTGTTGGATTTTTTCGAGGATGATAATTTGTTAATCCTAACGCGCTTACAGTGGAATCC
>CAZDJH010000229.1:0-6564 GCA_964505645.1 uncultured archaeon
TGTTAACTTAATTAACTTTAATGTTTTATTTTTAAAAAATTTAATTTTTTTCAAAATATCTTAGATTAGTGTAAAAATCTTTCAGTAATCATCAAAATAACTAAACAATCCTTTGCCATACCTTATAAATAATATAAAATCTATTCATTTTTTAGAGCTAATTTCAATCATCATTATCTAATTGTTCAATTTCATCTCCTCTTTTATTAATATAGACTTCATGAAAAAGTCTTCTTTATTCTTCTAACATAATTGAAAAGAAATGGGGAGGGAAACACTACCTTTCATCGGGGGAGAAATATTGACTTTGGTTTTTTTAAAATTTTTAAAAAACCATAATGAACTGCATTGCTAAGTTATTAAGTATAAAAAACAAATAATAAACCTGAAAAACCGACAAAATCTAAGAAATGGAACATTAAAATATAGTAATAAAAGGTGGATGGAAAAGACGGGAAATACTATAATAAACAAAGAACGAATTTTTGAAATTCCGTAAGTGGTTTTGATTTTAATACCGTATTATTTTTGATATACTCATTAATGATGATGCCATTTTTAAATAATTCATCGAACTTATCCGCGAAGACTTTATATATGTCTTTATCCCGAGAAATATAACATCCAAGGAGTTTGTTAGAAGGGTCAAAACTGGGTTGGACTAATTTATCATCTAATAAGCTAAAATTGCTCAAATTGGTTTGAGTCACTTTTACTGTGAATTGATTGAACTGAAAATCGATTGTATTCAAAATATCTAAAATTATTTCATATTCTCTGCAATCTAAAAGTTCTTCAATTAGGTCGCTGTTGAAGACCACTTTGATGTCTATTCTGGCTAGATTATTAGCAATTTCTTTAATCCCATTATAGATGATATCCTTGTACTCTTTATTGATTTTACTGATGTCCTCGCCCTTTAGTTTCGTTATCAGTATATTTTCATATCTAATCCCAAGCGCCATCTTGCATTGATTATCTGCCAGAAATGGGTAATATAAGGATTCTATGTTTTTTAAACTGTGGTTCAAAAACTCCACGGGCTCTTGCGGGGCATCTTCTTCTTTTAAATTGTACGAAGCAATAAATTTTTCAAATGTATTCTCGCATTTGGCAAGGCGCTTGTCAAACTCCTCTTTTAGTTCTTCTAATCGATTGGTAATTATTTGTTGCCAAAGCGCCAAGATCGGAGTTTTTAGGATGATTTTCATGGGGCGGTCGTAAATCTGAACGAGTCCTAAACTTGATAAAACCGAGTTGATCTTATAGCCCCGCTTTAATGTTAAATCCAGTCGCTTACACACGCTTTTAAGGTCATCTATCCGCTTGTTTTTCAATAGATAGTTGTAAATCTTCTCGATACCAAGTTCGGTTATTCCCACGGCATCAAAAAGCTGATTTAACACTAATAATTTATTTTCCATATGATCACTCTTCCTTGTCTTTAGTATGCTCCAATGTGATTCTTACTAATTTTTCGAAGGCTAAATCGACGTTCTCATTCGTCTTACTGCTGATTTCTATAAAGCCTGAGAGGTTATTCTTGTCCGCAATTTGCTCTCCATATCCCTTGGGAATTTTTCTCTGAGTGAGATCGATTTTCGCTTCTACTAAGAGGATGGGTATACTCCCACCTTTTTGCCTTACAATTGTAACCCACTCGTTCAAGTTTTCGAGTGTAGAGCTTCTTGTGGTATCATATAAAAGGAAAGCCGCATTTGCACCCAAACAATATGTAGGAAGCAAAAACCGAAAGCGATCTTCACCCCCCAGGTCCCAAATTTGGAGCTTGATGTTTTTTAACTCACCATCGTGCTGGAGCTCGATGGTCTTCACGTGGAAATCGACTCCGATAGTCATCCTCTCTGAGGGGTTAAAGAGGTTATAGCAATACTGTTTTGTGAAGGAGGTCTTGCCCACTGAGGCATCTCCTAGAAGGAGGATTTTGAAAGTATAATCATAGTCAACCATTTTTATATTTTCACTTCTGTGAAATTTATTTTGATCGAAATAAATATTATTTATTTGTAGTTAAACATATCTTATTATATCTCAACAATATTAATAAAGAAAGATAATATATATTCTATCTTATGTAAAATGACATATTTAATTTAATTTGTTATCTCTTTGAATGTATTATTCATAATATGAATTATTAGTTTTTAAATTATTTCGAAAAACCAACATTAATAAGTGAAATCTAAAAATAGTTAAGATAATTAAGGGACAACATCCAGATATATTTCTTTACTTCTTTTGAAGGACATAAAACATGTACCCGTAGAAATCGGAATAGTGTTTGAAATAGGTCATTTCTTTGGCGTTCATTTCCAATGCGGCTAATAAGTTTCCATTCCCATCATATTTTTTCTTGAGCTGTGGCACACGCACTTCCATGGGACGGTAAAAATTATCCCACCAATCCCTCTCAACATCCAATTTAAAATAGGTGATGAGTTCATATCCCGCATTCTCAATGACCGTTAAGGCTTGTTCATGACCAAGCATTTTTGGAAACTCTTCATAAATATGTTCCATAAATTGCTTCAGGTCTTCGGGAGCATTCCGATCAAACCATACCATATCAGAAACGGCTAAATATCCATTTGGTTTTAAAAACTTCCTCCAATACTCTAGGCCCCGTTCGAACCCCATAATGAAGATCGACCCCTCACTCCAGATAATGTCGAACGATTCCTTTTCAAGGGTAATTTCATCCATAGACATATTATGCGCGATGATATTGTTCACATCTTCCTTTTTCATCATGTCCCGCAATTTCCTCAAAAAGCTTTCGATCACATCAATGGCGATAATGGATCCGGCAGAAATTTTCGCCAATTCAATTGTAGACATCCCCGTGCCCACCCCAATATCCAGGATTTTAGGGTTTTTCGGCAGTTTTTTCAAGAAGGAATACGCCTTTCGCGTGGTTTCGACTGATCCGGGGCCGCATCTGGGAAGGGATCCGAAGAGGTCCACATAGAATTGTTCCATTTCTTTTTCCATTAGATATAAAAATCTTTGCGACAAGAAAAAGTATATCTTTTAGAGATTCTTTAATTCTAATAGTTAGGTGATGATAAATAATTTAAAATATCGATTAAGGGATCATGTTTTTTAGAGTAAGATACCCCGAAAGGTCCTTGAAGGACCCCACTACATTTATCTCCGTACTATCGACTTCAAGATAGAGCATACAGGTGGCAACGGAAAAAGTATTATTGTGATATCGCATAGAGCATAAAAACGTCAAGTTTTGTTTCCCGAGATTCTCCTCCCACAAAAACGGAGTAGCCTTGTCCCTCCAAAAGATTACGGATTTCTTCTAACAAATTTTCTCCCCCTTTAATATGCTGGTGGACTTCCATAGCGATCTGCTGTATCTTTTGCCAATCTTGGTCTTCAATTCCCGAGAGTACGTGGCGTTCGAAATTTTCAGCATCGATCTTTAGCAGATTGATAGTCTGGATATTGTGTTCTTTAATTACGTTAGATAGGGGGATTATCTTTCCTTGGACCTTTTTTCCTTTATACATATGTTTTAAAATACTTTCCACGAAAGATTTCCGCTCCGACACCTGTATATGGCGCGCCGCGGGGATCTGGTCGCAGAATATCTCTTCGTAATTCTCCAAGTAGAGCTGGACCTTTCTATCCCAATCAATGGGGACTGCTGTTGAATCCCCGCTCACCCGTGGATAGAAATAAAACGTAAGTTCTTGTTCATCCTCTCCCAAGCCCACATTATACGTGGTGATCCGTGCGGGCACATCCTCCAGATTGGCTTCCAATACCCGAAATATTTGGGGGATTGGCTCAAAGGCGTATATTTCTAAGTCGGATGCGTGAGCAGCAATGAATCTGGCAAAGAGACCGATATTTGCCCCTACATCGAACACCACATCTCCTGCCTTAACGGTGATCCCGTGAGATAAATAGACTTTAACGAGATAAATCTCATCGAAGATGTACTTTGCGGTCATTTCATCCACGCAGTAGGTCTTTTCTCCATTCGGTAGTGTTAATTGCTTCATTTTCGTTTTCAAGATAAAATTTGCTTTATTTGAGAATCTTACTTTTTTTATTATTAATATCTTTGGTACTTAAATTATTCTTTTTTTTGGTAAACTCCAGCTGCCGCATGAGGTCGGGTGCGTTTAGAGCATCCTCGGGGCAGTTGAAAACACAGCGAAAGCATTTTATGCAGCGGTGGCGGTTAACTCTCATTTTTTCGAGCTTTATCGCATCGACGGGACAGAGATTTTTGCAGAGGCCGCACGAAGTGCAAAAATTATTATCAAATTTTGGGACTTTTATTCCTACATCAACGGAGAGCTTGATCTTATTGAGTTTATCTTCGGAAATCTCTGGGTCTGAAATGTGGCTTATATGTGCATCTTTCCCAGTGAATCGGTTATACACGAGTTCGGCATAGCGCCTTGCCACCTCGAGGTCGTCCTCATTAGGCCTTTCAAGATTTATATCCCATCCTGCCAATCGGTAGGTGTGGCTACTTACAAACTCTGCACTCGCGATTACCCGAAATTGATTTTTTTCTAATAATTTTTTCGTATCGTAGTGGGCTGCACCCATGTGAATTCCCCCGTAAGTAAAGAACATCGCGCATTTCGTATTTTTCCCATTTAAACGAGAAATCCACTCCCGTACAAGTTCCGGAATCCTCCATGCATATACAGGGAAACCAAATATCACCCCTTCATAGCTTTCAATGGGAATTTCCTTAGATCGGTCGTTCCTATTTGCGATATTGTAACAGGTAACTGCTGCGCCAGCCTTCTTCAAACGTTCATCGATTGTTTTACCAACCGTTAAGGTGTTATTTGTCGCGGAAAATAAAATTGTTAAAATGTCCATAGTGCTATACTCAATGGTAGTTATAATGGTAATATTTATTCTATAAAAGAGCGGAGTTCTTTCACAAATCTTTGATAGATATTATAATTGAGGCTTTTTTTGTAAAGTTCAATGGAATAAAATCCGCGAAATCCAAATTGATGCATCGTGCGGAACAATTCCATGAAATCAAAGCTTCCCCTCCCCGGAATTAACCGCTGCTCTTCTTTAATATCTACTGCATCTTGTTTACCTATGTCTTTTACATCCGCCAATTGAACCAAATAAATTTGTGCAGCGCTCTTCAAAATTTCAATTAAGTCTCCTAATTCTTCCCCCGACTTTGTCAGGTAAAAGGTATCAATCACGTAGCCCAGATTCTCTTGTGAGATTAATGGATTCATAACCTTCTTAGCATCTTTTAGGGTTGAAATGGAACTGTCGGGTAAATTAACGAATTCGAATCCCAGTCTGATATCCTCTTTGTAAGCAATTTTTGCCAATTCCTTCAATTTTTCCTTAGTACGGCGAATGATCCTCCATTGAGGGATGTCTCTGGACTCAAAAGAAGGAGAAACGGTAATTAAGTTACTCTCAAGCCTATAACAGTAATTTATCATCTCCTTTAATGTGGGAATAATCTCCACCATGAATTTATTATCGGAACATAAAGAAAAATCGCTTATTTTTAAGAGGTTAACCATTTTAAGGTTAAAACTGGTAAGGGTTTCGAAAATATCCTTTAATGAAAGCCCTTCTGAAATCGATTCCTTTACTGAACTAAACGTTAGTTCCAACCCTTGGAAATCTTTCGCAAATGGGATAAGTTCTAAGAGGTTTGTTTCGTTATATGAGTTTTGATTTAGAGCTAAGTTGTCCATATGTATTCTATCCTTTAATAAAATATAATATAATATAGTTATTAAAAATGTTTTATATGACCTACCGATACTTTCTGAAATATCGCATAAGTTATGCGGATTATTGAACCAATTCTTTAATTTTATCCCTAATAACTTGATTTTTTTCCGTTTTTAGGTGTTCCTCAAGATGTTCTTTAATAAGGGGATTTTTTTTAATTAAATCATGGGATATTAATAATTGTAGGCTTGCCCACCGAACAGAATCATCAGGGTCATCTATCAAAGGGATAATATACTTGAAATACTTTTTCCTCTTTCTTTCATCTATTTCCATTATTGTTCGGGCGCGGATAATAAAATCAGGGTTATAGAGGCGCATTAAAAGGGGATATTGAATATCTTCCTTATCAATTAGGCGGAGCAGAAAAAAGAGAATCTCTTTAATAAAAGGGTCCAAACTATCGGCTTTAATAAAGGAGAGTATTTCTTTTTGGGCTTTCTTTCCTATTTTTATCAAACTTTCAAAGGAAAGGAAAAAATCATCAGATATACCTAAACTCAACTTATATAGCAGTCTTTTTATAATTTTGTCGTCAACATTCGAAATGTCTATTAACTGCCAACTTGAATCGTAAAGATCTTCTTGATTTCCTTTATCTGTAAAAGAATTTTCCATAATCACATAAAACAATTATTTTTTTTCTCTTATATTAAAAACGGATTTATTATATTTATTCTTTTTTATTAAATTGAAAATAATTAATTCTCTCCAAATTAAATTACAATTCTTTTTTTTTCAAATATTATTATGGTATTCCAGTATTCAAAATCTTAGTTTTCC
>CAZDJH010000230.1:0-6562 GCA_964505645.1 uncultured archaeon
CTTCTTATTTTCTCCCATTGTAATTCATTTTTTTCTACTTTTCTTGTTTATAAATAATTTGAAAAATTAAAGGTTGCTTTCTTTCTCATTATGTTTTTACACATGTTTTTCTAAATCTTGGTGATCTTTAGGCATTTCTTTGTATTTTTTGACTATATTTATTACAGAACGATTGATCGCCTCATGTTCGGGAAGACAATTACTATTTTTCACAAAATCTTCATCATGTCGTATAGCCGCTAGATTTTCCGTTATCTTTGTCAATTCTGTGGCGATAACCCCATTTAAATACACTAAATCAGAGAGCATGTTCTTAATATACATTAAGAGAGCTAAAGTTTCTGATGGCATATTTAAGATTAAGATTTCTTCACATAAAAAGTTAATAAAAGATGAATTTATCAATGTATTTAACTTATTTTTCGTATAGCATTATATTACGATACTTTGGCAATCAATCTGCCATAGATTTGATTTTATTTTGAGAATGCTCATTCAAAAAAAATAAGATAAGATAAGATAAGATAAGATAAGATAAGATAAGAAAATAAGATAAACCGGATTCACGAATACCATGAAATTAGATTTAAGAGAAGTTCAAGAGGCTTTAGTTTCTCTAAGTGCTACAATTATTCTCTATTCTGTTGCTCTCATTCTTATATCCATTTTCTTCAAGGCGTACTTAGTCTTAGAACCATGGGAGCGAGATTATATTGTTTTTGTGAGTGTTGTAAATATCCCCTTTTGTTGCTACTATCTAATCGAGGGGTTATTCATAAGCGGCATAGTGGACCTCCACGAAAAGTACGCCTCTCAATTAATTAAACGGTTGAGCGTTAGCATATTGTGTTATATTCCTCACACTTTTTTTGTCGTAGCTGTGGTATTTATGGATATAAATTTAATAGAAATAGTAATGATGATAGTGCTTCTTCTCCTTGAAATTCTTTTAATAGGCTGTGTTGGGCGATTAATTATATGGAATTTAAAAAATAAGTAAGGAAAAACTCCCTATTGTCTAGATAATTTTTGGAGTGCCCTATCGATCATTTCAATTTTGCGGGAGTATTTTTCCATTAATTCTGCAAATTTCTCAAGATCAATCTCGTTTTGCTTCTTTAATAATTTTAATTCATTAATAGTCCTTAGAATACCGGCCTTTTTATCCAGAAGTTTCTCCTTTTTATTGTATGGGATCTTTTTCTCCAACTTTTTCTTCTTAAATTCACGGAATCGCGATGAATTCACGTCTTTAGGTACAAATTGGGTTAGATAAACGGTAGACTTTGGTACGAATGGGGCCAGATTTTCCGGGATAATCACAATTGGTTCGGGATCTTGAATTTTCTTAATATCCTCATAATCCAAACTCTCAACTTGGTTTTGCTCGATATCTTCACTAACGATTGCAATATTATTTTCCACTATGTCCCGTTCTTCACTGGATATGCTTTTTAATGATTCATTCATCGTGTTCCAGATTCGTTTTGCCTTTTGAAAGTAGAAATCCGCTTTTTGTCTTAATTCTAAAATCTTTTCCTGTTTTATGGACGTAATGGAGGATTTATCTAAGGCTTCTGCTTTAAGAATGCACGCCCTCCCCATATCATAATGAAACTGGGCCCTAATCTGCTGTTTCTTTTTCTCATTATGCTTCCTCAGATAAAATAAGCGTTTGGAAAGTGCAGAAAGTCCTGCATATAACTTCGAAGAAAAATAGAGGTTTTCATTATTTTCCTCCTCATGTGCGGCAATCCCTTGCCCTAAAATCCGTGCCTCTTCGGACATAAACTCCAAATTTTTTGAATTCAATACTTCGCCGATTTCATTTTGATATATGGAAGCGGCACTAAAATAGGCGGCAGTTTTATACATTTTAGAGGCTTCAACCATTGCAACAATCGCATTTTCCCATGCTTCATTCTCTTCAAACTGTTCTGAAAAGTATTTATATGCCCTTGCCAAAACCCAACATACCCTGGCACATTCATACATAATGTCATTGATTTGGATATCCTTCTCCAACTTGGGGTCGTAAAATGTGGGGGTAATATCTAACTTTTCAAGAATAAGTTTGTGAGAGGTTTGCCCGTAATTCAAATTTAAAAATCTTGTATACTCAAGCACATAATTTAAACTCCCTAAGTCTATTTCCTCACCCTTCTTCAGAGCTTCCTCCATATGCTTTATCTTAAAGTGAAGATACCTGATTCTCCTCAGCTCTTCCTCGTCTGTAAAATACATAGTCATTTTTTTTTCAACCAATTGTTTTTTTTTAAAGATTGTTTAGTTTAATTATTTAAGTAAAAATTTTCGTAAAATTTAGGTTTTATCAAATTAAAATGAGTAAATCGATTTTTATTTTTGAATTTGTTGCTGGTGGAGGTTTTAATAACGAAAAAATACCCACTTCTCTCCTATGCGAAGGTTTTAGCATGCTGAGATCGATCATAGAAGATTTTGGAAAATTTCATTTCAAAATCAATACGTTACTGGATTATAGGATTAGATTATTATCTAATTTCTTAGAAGCAGACGAGGTTCATATAGTCCATAAAAATTCGGACTTTCTAGAGGATTTTAAAGCCAGTATTAGACATTGTGAGTTTTGTTTTATAATTGCTCCGGAATTTTCAGGAATCTTGAAGCAATTGACCAATATCGCGAACAGATATAATAAAACGCTATTTAGTATTGACATTAAGGGAATCAATCTCGCATCTTCAAAAATTAACACTTTTCAATTTTTCAAATCTCATAATTTACCTACTCCTGAGACAATCTTAATTCCGAATCTAAATAAAACCTCCGACAAAAAAGCAATATTCAAAGATATTAATAATGTGGAGTTTCCAGCCGTCCTTAAGCCGGATGATGGAGTGGGCGCGGAATTAATCTTTTATCTTAATTCTAAAAAAGAATTAGCAGAATTTATTGATAAATCCTTAGCAAATCTTGAGGTATATAGGGATTATGTACTACAAAGTTATATAAATGGGAGAGATCTTAGCGTGCTTTTGTTTAATAATACACGCTTAACGAATGAAGGGAAGCACCCTTTAATACTTTCAATTAACAATCAAGATATTCACATAAAAGGCTCACAAGGAGGTTCGGAATATTTAGGTGGGGCAATCCCATCAGATGATTACGGACTTATAAAAAAGAAACTCCATAAACTCTTAAAAAATCCCGATTTTAAGGACTTCAACGGGATATTTGGAGTTGATTTTATGTATACCGATCGAGAAATTTATTTGATTGAAATTAACCCAAGACTTACAACATCTTATATCGGACTAAGGTATGTTTTGAATGAAAACCCAGTAGAATTACTAATTAATTCAAGTGAACATCATTCACTACACGATAGTTTTAAATTAAACCATCATTCAATCTTTAAACGCGTGGAGTTAAAATATAACGGAATAAAAACACCAGAGGAAGTACAATCGATAATTATCCCCACATTATCAGAAAGATTTCCAACGGAATTTATAACACCTCCATTCTCACTGAAAAAAGAAACTGGGCATTATTCCTGTTTCCTCGCAACCAGAGAAGAGGATAAGGAGGGGAGCCTAAAAAAGATGGATAAGATTTATGCATTTCTGAAACAAAAGGGATTCTTACTATGTTAAAAAGAGAGAAAAAGAATAATAGTAAAACCACTTAAGTGCGTGAGTAAAGCCAAAATCAACCCATTTTCGATCCTTAAACCTTTATTTAGCATTAACTCATACGCTAATATCCAAACTGAGAGGGCTTGAAAACCAATGAGTAAAATGCGGTCAGCAAAATAAATAATTGAGAGATTAATGATTGTTGTTGCCGTAAGGAGATAATGAATCACCAAATAAAAGGTGAGTGGAAGAAAGATCAAGGAAAAGGTTCTGATAAACATAAATAAATCAAGCCCTTTTTTATTAAAAACCACCCTAATAAGACCTTCAAAAATCAAGGCTAAACACAAAAAATTGATGATAAAACTCATTCCGAATACCAGTATCATATTCAATACGTCAAATTCTATAAAGAAAAACAATATTGAAATCGTTTTGTTTAATTCCGAAAAGATGAAGCCAATTAATAAACAAATGACAGATAAAAAGATCGACCATTGGTTAGCCCTCTTACTAGAAGGACTCAGAAAGGGCTCTAACCTCTTTGAAAAGGTGTAATCACGGATCTCATTGGAAGAATTAATTAGGGCTTTATTATCTTGCAAATAATTATATGCTAAAAGTCCTAATTCAGTGAGATAATATTTTTTATCCTCTTTTTGCTCAATTAACTCCGAGAGGGCATCTAAATGATGGTATATGGTCCCAGTTGAGACTTCAAGAGTCTTTTTTAGCTCTGTAAATGATGAGTGTTCACTTTCTCCGATTATAGATATTATTTCCCTCCGTAGATCATGTCCGAGAGCATAATAAAATTTACTTATTTTTTCATTATCCTCTTGTTCTTTATTTTCTTGCTCTTCAGCGATACCTTATTCACCAAATTTAAGTTTTTGGATTAAATCAATTACTATTAAGATGAGGGCTAAAATACAAATATAAATCCCAATGCCGATAAAGAGTTGGGGAAAATTGCTCGGAATCAATTCAAATAAAAATATTAGAAGGAAACTCAATC
The DNA here is from genome assembly GCA_964505645.1 of uncultured archaeon. GTDB lineage: Archaea > Asgardarchaeota > Lokiarchaeia > Sigyniarchaeales > SOKP01 > TEKIR-8. The sequence continues at coordinate 4,642 of CAZDJH010000230.1, forward strand.
CTAAGATATCCACTATGATTGCCTTTATTTTATATCTTCGATTATAGATGAACCATATATTTGCGCCAAGGCATATTACACCACTGATGATAGGAAATAAGTATAAGAATGCATCTTCTATTGCGGTTGAAATTTTTATTACATATAACATAAAAAGGATATTATTTTCAAGCCACGGTAGAAACTCGGATATGATCAAAAGAACCGAACCGATCACTCCTAAATAATTTTTAACTACGTCTTGAATATGAACGTTCATTATTGAAACCAAAAATAATTATAGCTTTTCTAAAATAAATAAATCTCAATTAATTTTTAACTTTACCATAAATGCGAAATAAAGCTATTGAGATTTTAGCAATTACAAATCTTTAAATTTTTTCCCTAATACATTTATTTATGAACAATGGAAAGAGACCGCAAAAAAACCGCGGTAATCCCAAGGAAAACCTATCCACATCCAACCTTCAAACAAAAAAAACTTATAAAAGGCTTGATTCGATTGACTTTCTGAAGGGATTTGCGATTATTGCCGTGTATTTCTACCATCTTTCCAATTATTGGGTTACGAGTAGTTGGGCGTGGTTTAACCCTGCTACACTATTCTATTTGGATGTTCTAGGCCCCTCACTTTTCCTGTTTCTCTCTGCCTTAGCGGTCACTTTTAGTGCAAAACGCAGAGAGGCTAATACACCGAAAGCGGTTATTAGAAACCGGATATTGACGCGAGGATTGCTATTAATGCTCATATCAGCCCCCTTGAATGTATATTTCTGTTTGAATTATGATTTACTCTATAGTTCTTTACCAATTCCCCTTACTCTATGGGGTTACAATATAATCTTCTTCATTGGACTCGCCCAGATCGTGTCTTATTTATCATATAGATTGGGAAAAAAGGCAAGTCTCATTTTAGGCCTTGTTATAATCTTTTTGGGCCCCACAATTCGAGAAATTGTGTATCTCCTAAATGTTCAAATGCTAAATCAAGGGAAGTTTAATCTGCTTTATTTTCTGCTGCATTATTTCATCACCTCCCCTATACCACAATTACCGCTATTTCCCTGGATTTCGATTTGCTTTATTTCTACTGTGTTTGGGGAGATCCTCTATGATGCTTGGAATGCCGGGACAGAAGAAAAGTTAATTGAAGCAGCAAAAACTTTTTTTATCTCCGGAATTACCTTCCTTGCTTTTGGAATAATACTTGGGATTACTATTTATACCCCAGAGACCTTAAACTCTGAGATTTATCGCTACATCCTCCTAATGGATGATGCAAATAGACAAACCATCTTTCCGGGAGTTTATTATACGGGAATATTTGATTTCTTGATTCGCTCTAGGGGGGCCAATATGTTATATTTGACCGGCGTTTCCTTGTTATTTATCGCACTTGGCCTCTACTTCCTCGATGTTAAAGGAAAGGCAAATCCCTTTATAAATATGAACATATTCTATGGAAAAATTTCCCTCTCCCTTTATTTATTCGTCGAATTTTTTGCTTTTATATTCTCAAATGTATTTCCCCTCTGGTATTTTGTAATCTTTTATATAGTCACAACTGCATTCGCGGGATTCTTCTTATATATCTGGAAAAAGTATTTTTGGGCTGTGGGTACACCAGAATGGATTATTGGAAAATGCTGCTCTATAGTTCAAGACTACACCCATAAACGATTAGAAAAAAATAGTATTAATAATCCCTAAGTATTATATTCATTAATCAATAGCTTTATCATCATTTCAAATATATATTATTATAAAAAGAATTAAGCATTTTTTCTTTTTCCATGCCTTTTTAACTAACTCCAAAATCATATTTATTGAGGCAAAAGTATTTGCATCTCAGAAATACATTACTAGAGCACGTGGGAATATACGAAATTACAGATATTGGCTCTAAGCAGTTCCATGGGGC
>CAZDJH010000231.1:0-6551 GCA_964505645.1 uncultured archaeon
ATAGAAATAGAAATAGAAATAGAAATAGAAATAGAAATAGAAATAGAAATAGAAAAAGGAAAGTTTTGAACACTTAAAAAGTAATTAAATGGAGCATTCTTTTGTGGCTTTTCTCATTTATGGCTTTTCTCATTTATGGCTTTTCTCGTTCAAAAATATAGCCTTTGGTTGGAATTTACTTTCAATTCCCACCCATCCGTACCCATTTTATTGTACTTTTCTGCCGCCTTCTCTCTTAACTTTTTAGCAGTAGAACCCGATTTAATCCGGATTACCTTATATTCTTATATATTTCCCTCATATTATTTTAAAAAGTTTAAACATATCAAAAAGCGATAAATCATTCTTTAGATTAGAAAGATTTCAATAAAATGCTTGAAATAAAGGTTAAAGGTAATAATTTTACGCATCTTTTCAAATTTAAATTTCAAAACCATTTTCGTCAAATTAAATTATTAAATTAAAAATGATTTTTATGAAATGAATTCAATATTATTTCAAAGATACTTAAATAGGTGGTTAACAAATGGCAAATATGAAGAAAAAAAAACCTTCTGAAGAAGAGCTGGAAAAGCTCGGAGTCAAATCGTGGGGGACATGGTCTAAAGAAAAGAGCACATTTGATTGGTCCTATAGTGACACTGAAACCTGTTACCTCTTAGAAGGTGAAGTGGAAGTGGAAGACCCGGATACCGGTGAGAAAATAGAGTTTGGCAAGGGTGATTTGGTTCAATTTAATAAGGGCCTAAAGTGCAAATGGAATGTAAAAAAACCAGTTCACAAGCACTATACATTTGATATAGAGTTCGGGGATATCGAGTAAATCTATTTAGTTTTCCCGGTCCTATAACCCCTTATCATTCATTTTTTTTCTTTTCTATAGTTCCGCTTGATAATCGTACGTACTTATCTTATATATACCAAAAAGCATGATAAAGATGATGAATATACTTAAAATCCCCAACTCATCTTGATAACTAATGGATGTTGTGGTTAACTGGTTTGCCTGGACGATCAATTTCATCATAATGATGAAGAGCGCAATAGTGTCTACTTTTAGAAAACTCATTTTATCCTTAAGAAAATCGACCCTTCCAAAAATGGACCCCAAAATATAAAGAAACAAGAGTAAATCCACGAGAAACGAGATATACGTATAGCCCGTGGTATTAGGAAAAATAATTTCAGCATAGAAATCAATAGTGATATAGAGCATGTAAATGAATATTAAAACGAGAAAAAGAGCACTATAACTCGCAAATTCCTTGGTAACTGCCAGGCGGATTACAACACAAATTAAAAACACAATATTTATCCAAAATAGAATACTAAATACTAAAGACACTAAATTGGGGATCACCCCTACCTTTTTAAAGAGCGAGAGCGTTAATCGAAAGATAATCCAATTTAGGAAGATAAATACGATAAATTCTATACCTCTGAGCACCGTGTGAATGGATCCTGCCTTACGTAAATAATCGTCCACTTTTACCGCTGAATCCATACATATTTTAAATGCAAAAAATGCGGTGAGCACTATATTTGCGTAATAACTAAAATAATAAAAAATAGATGTGATTCCCTCAAAAATGAGCATAAAGGGGATTCCGGCGATAAAAAGCACGATAAGATATGTATATTTGATCTCATGGGGTGATTTAAGGATAGATATAATGAGAAGAAGGAAGCTAAAACCGAATAGCATCCCGATTAAAATCTGGACGATCATAAAAAATTCTTTAAATTGGAAAAAAGTTGTGCCTACTATCACTAAAAACCAGCCCACAACAAAATAGCCTATTATAAAAACATATAATCTTTCAGAAAGGAGCTTTTTCAATCCGGAATAAAATCGCATTTCTAATTTCTAATTCTAATTCTTTTCCTATATTTTTGACTTTTTAAATATGTCATCCCATATAAATCGATTTAATTTTCATCTCCTTTAAAATACAAAATATTTAAGAAATGAAGGTATTGATATTATATTATTATAATTCGATAAAATTTAATGTAAAGAAAAAAATAGAGGGAAATAGAAAATGTCGGATAAGAACGTACGGGATATGAATATTGGGGATTTAGAGATTTTTCAGTTGGGTTATGTATATAAAGATATCGAAAAACAGGCGAAGATAATGGAAGAGGTATGGAATATGCCGAAATTTGCGATCCTTCCTCCAAATACAAACGAAGTGATATATCGAGGTGAAAAATCTACATACACGACTCAGATCGCTTTCACGAGGTATTGGGGGAAGCAAATTGAGCTAATACAATGGGTTTCCGGAGAGGGGATACATAAAGAGTTCTTGGATAGTGGAAACGAGGGTTTTCAGCACGTGAGCTGCATGGTTGACGATTTAGATGCTTATATAGAACTATTTAAGGAGAACGGTATTGAACCGGTTTTTATAGGAAGTATCGGAAAGCAACATTTCGCGTATTTTGATACGGAGGAAAGCCTAGGTTTTCTATTGGAATTGCAAATGACCAAAAAACGAGAAAGAAAAAAGAAAGTTTAGCTCTCCTTTTTTTTCCTATTTTTGTATTTGAGTCCTTTTATAACCCATTACCCAAACCTACTCCGTTTTAGAACCTTCCAACCTTTCATTGGACTCCAGAGTATTTTTTATTGCCTTCACCTCGGCCCGTGTTTCCAGGTTGACCTTTTGTAATAAGGTAAAAATCTTCTTTTCTCCATACCCCTTTTCATAAAATTCTTGAAATTTCTTCACGATATCGCTATGATAAAAGATATAATTGTTATTAAGAAGAACTATAAGCCAATCTGTATCTTCTTGATTCTGAAAGAGCTCAAATAGGATTCTCCGTACTTTTTCCGGGTCATCATTGAACTCTTTGATGATTTCCTCTTCGGTTATTCGATAATAGTCCTTAAGAAATCGCACGACCCTACTTTTAAAAAAGAAGGACGGGATATACGAAAGGAGGAATAAAATAAGGGTAATGACGGTAATAATTATCGCGGCGGGCAAATTAAGGAATGCAACGATGATAATCACGACAACGAGAATTAAAAACCATAATCTCCAAATCCGTTTTAAAATTTTAATATATTTCTTTACCATTTCCTATTCAATCAATCGTTTAATTGATATTCTATCCAATTAAGGATTGAATAAAAATTATTATACTTCAAACCCAATTTCAAAAGTAAATTATAAAAAAAAAATACATAAAAGAGAAAAAAAATAAAAAGTCGTATTCAGCCATATACCGCGTTTCTGGGTTCGGATGGGACCAGGTTTTATCCATCTCCACTATGACCGTAAGCTAACTTACAGTTTGACATTTCCCGATGTTAACAACACAAGTACTATTATCAACGCGAAGGTGTTTAACGTCCAGCGCGGTAGCATTTAGCTACAATGTGTATATGGCTAAAAATATAATACCAAGATGTTTTTTAAGTATTTCAATATTTATTGATAACTTAAAATGTTCATGGTTATTTGAATAGAATTAATATGAATTGCTATAAAAAGATTGTTAATAAAATTTTTAAGTGAAAAATACAATCGAAAAAATTTAAAAGGGATAAATGAAAATTGCATAAGATCGAGTTACTGTTGTGCTCTCTGAAGTTTTTCAATCGTATCAGGATAGGTGCTAGAACTTCGAAGGTAAATAATAGTGCTAACCAACCCAACAGCAGCAATTCCGATAATCGTTCCAATTAAAATATGAAGTGTAATGGGGACAGAAATAATAATCTGGTAACTTGTTTCGTACATAATATCGGTTTTATTGGTATAATCTCGTAAGAAAATCAAATAACGGTACGTTCCTGGTTTCAATTTATTGGTTTGAAATTCAAAGCAATATTCATTTTCCTCAAATTCATTTTTAAATTGGTGGGTGAAATAGGAATTGAAATCATCGATGGAGAATACAACAATTACAGACTCTATTCCCGATGCGTCATCGCTTGTATTGATGAGAAAATGCAAGTTGGTGCTAATGGATGGTCGTTTTGTCAGCAGATCTGCACTTAGGATTTCAGGATCTTCTGAGTCAGGTAGAGTAGTAAAGGAGAAATTTGACATTCTTATTATGTTATGGCCAGAAATGGACACATTATATGTAATTCCAGCTCCTAACGGCAAACGGAACTTGACATTCCCGGTGCCGTCTCCGTATACGGTTCTGCCTATACCCAACTCTTTATTATACATATACACTCGAGGATTAGATACTGGTCTGCTATAATTATCCTTTATATTTAATTCCACCATTTGCCCTTCATAGACCCTAGATGGAAGAGGGTTTTCGGAGATGATTCCGGGTACATCTGTGTAAATATCAACCTCGGGATCTCCTAATAAGCAATAAGTTAATAAGTTCTTACGCTCTGCTTGCTCGAAGTCCAAGTCTCGCTCGTATAGATAGTAATGACTGTTCATATAGGCAACTTTTGAATCGTATAATGCCTTTCCTTGTTTATAGGTATGATCCTCGAAAAAGACCTTCCAGAAGAGTTTGGCATTTCCTCGGTTTAATGCCTCAAATTCGTTATCGTTATCAAAATAAAGGGTTATTCTCAATGCCCCCACATATCCAATCGCCCCACCCCCTCCATCCTTAATTAAGAGCTCGCCTATACTATTGTTGTTATGGTCATAGGTAGCCGTCGCGCATGCGTCCGCATACACTAAGGAGGGCATCGGGTTGGCGGTATCATTGGCATCTAATGATGTGAAAATAGTAACTCTCATATCATCCTCAAATTTATCAAAGGTTCCATGACCCGCATAAATAACTGTAGAGTACCCTGAATCAATTTCATCCGTAAATTTCTGCCTTGAAAGGGTTTCCTTAGGATCAGGAGGGGTATAAAATGTATTCCGGGCTAGGTGCGTAAAGTTCATCTGATTTTGTACATAGTTTTGCCAGATAAATGTGGTTAATCGTGCTTCATCTTCACCGTCTGGGTTCTTCTGAGTAGGCATCGAAGAAATACCACCTGCTAATAGCATCCTATTCATCCAGTCCCCAATTTCGGGGTTCTTTTCGTACTTCAATGTCTTGTTTATCATAAGCGACAATTCGTACGCATTACTTGCCGGCAATCGCCCCACATAAACTTCAGGATCCCAAGAGATTTCATCACCTCCTTGTTGATTATACTCTGCTGATTCGCCCCAAATATGATTTCCATTTGAATCCCATGTTCCATTAAGATCTGCATAATAAAAATCCGTCGGTTTTAAAACCTCGTCTCCCAAGGGTTCTGGTGGTATATTGGGTACCTCCATATCCCGAAAATCTTTAAGGTCTGGGTTATGTGCATATCGTATCGGTATAAGGTCATCTTGGGCATCTCCCGCTAATAAGACCCATTGAATGCCATCGGACTCATAATATGATTTGATCATATTTCTAATCTTTTCGGGGTCATCATATCCTTCGTATGAGGAGTAATTACTTAAAATGAGGGTTCGCACGCCCTTTTGGTTTTTCCACTGTGCAAGAGGCTCGACCGCCTCCCGAAAGGATTCCCTTCCGTTGGGGACGATAATGAGCATATCGATATTCTTGCCGTACCAACTGTTATTAAGTGTTTCATAATTAATTGGGGGCAGTCCAGAGAGGTCAAAATCAAGTGTAGAACTAGAACTACGGGGTAGCCGCCCAGAGATAAAAGAAGAATCATCGCTGATATAAGTCAATCCGAAACTTCCAATAGGTAATAATAATATAAGGATTAAAGAAAGTGTAAGATATTGACGTTGCGGGGTTGATAATGTATCCATTCTTTCTCAATTAGGAAAAAGTAAAAGTTATGTTTGTTATATATATAAAAATTCAATAATATAAATCCTTTAGTTTTATACTATTGAAATAAATCGATCTGGGAGTATATTTTATCGCCTAAAACTTTAAAAAGAGCTCATGAAATTTTTTGATGTGCTCTTCTAATTTGAAAAACTCTAAAACTCATTAAATATAAAAAAAAAAGAATCTTTATTAATATATTAATTATAAAACAAATAAAAGTGAGCGTTCATAGTCTTCCGTTTTAACTATTGTCCAATTTGCAATAAAAGAATTATTTTCTGGATAGAACAGAAAGATATTCGGCCAGAATACCCCGCACCCGTATATATCCTTCATAAGGACGAGTCTTGTGGAGAAGTATCCACATTTTATATGGATAGTCTATTAAGGGTGGCGTACAAAGAACTTGGTAAGAAACCCGGGGCTATTAGCACGATAGAAACTGTAAATTCGATTTCTGATCGTAAAAAGAGATAAAACACATTAATTAATTATAAAATTAATAAAATTAATTAAAAAATTATACCTTAATTTCAATAAGGAACTTACAACAAGAACTTTCTATTCGGGCGACTATTGTAAGAATGAAATATCGGGCGATGGATGGGACGAATACCACATTGAAATGGACATGAAAGACATCCACCGAGATTTCTTCGATAACCTCCGCGACTGGGCATAATAATCAACATTTTCTTTCCGATACATTTAAATACATAGATTTCCATATAAAACTAAAGGAACCAAAA
>CAZDJH010000232.1:0-6549 GCA_964505645.1 uncultured archaeon
GTAAGATTGGAACAAAATGGTTTTTCGCTTTCTCTTGTTGGTTTTATTTTTTTACCCGAAAAATATCTTCAAGATCTTTTAGAATGCTTGAAAATATTGAAAGCAAACGACTATACAACCCAGATTTATTTTTTCAAACCCGCTAAAGCGGAAAATGTTCTTAATTTAAATTATTTTAGAGAATTTCATAACCGAAAGCTTTTAATAAATCAAAATCATCCCAATTATGATAAAAAGTACGAAATATGCTTCCAAAACAATTATTTTAATCCATGCAAAGAAATAGCCTTATCTCCGATTGAATCTTTAGTTTTAGACCGTTTAAGAAACTTTTCGGTAACTGGTTTTGGATTTGAACGTAGTAGAAAACATTTAGATGAATTGAAATCGGACTTTCTTAATGAACTTTTAAGCGAAACTACTTTAGTAAAGGATTTCCGGAAAGACCTAAAGCGTTTAAATCGAGAAAAAGAATTAAAAGAGAAGTTTTTAAACTTATTAACCATCTTTTCTGGATCAGGGATCTTTTTTATTGAAAATATGCTTGATTCAATTCTCAGTATTAGCGAATTATTAGAAGAAATAACCCAAAGAAATAATATTAACTCCTTACACGGATTCAAAACCTTTATAAGGCAATCAAACATCAATATTTACAATAATCAATTAGAAAATGAAAATTTAAAATATTTAATTGACGAAAAACTTATCCCCCTTTTTTTCAATAATAGAAAAGTTTATATGGAAAAGGTAAAAAACCACTTATTTTTTTCGGAAATTCTTGGAATATTTACCAGTTTAAAAATCTTTAATTTGGATATTATTAAAAAAATAATTCAAAACGAGCAATATATTAATACAATCTTCAATAGAAAGCAAGATAAAGTGAAAAAGATTCATAAAAAAAATAGAATTGAGGATCTATCAATAAACAAAATTCAAAAGATCATTATGAACTATTTAGGAATGAATCCCCCCCTAATTCAACCTATTTTAGTCAGCACAATAAACACAACCGTCTTTGCGAAATATAATTTGTTTTGTATTCTTAAAAACACTTCAAAAATTCAAGAGAAAATCGACAGTATAAAATTCTTATTTCCGCGCTTTATAACATTAGAAGCCACCGATTTACTTACCGATAAAAATCTAATATATATAGATATATTTTTACCCAATCTTCCTTTATCGGAAAAAAAAATGTTAATGTCCCTACTTCACGATTGCTTTAAAAACGAATTAATACAGATATTTCGCCTCAATTCTCATGGAATTATAAGAAGGTTTAGTGTTAAGGATTTTTACGATTTTGAAAATAAGTGTTATTTTTATACTGAAGATTTATTTAATCAATTTAAGCTTTATATAGAGAATAATATAAAAACAAATGATTGCTCATTTCTCCAAAGTAAAGATAATACTAATAATACTAAGAACATTTTAACGTTGAAAGATGAAGTAATTAATCTTAGTTCCTTAGGAAAAATTACAGCAAAACGTGAATCAAGAAATAACTTAGATTTTACGCCTCAAAAGCTTCATCGCTTAGAAGAGTTTCATAAAAATCTACACCTTAATTTACAAGACCTTGAACGATATCGATCTGTGGTAAATGAGCCATTTTTTACCGATTATATTCAATCAATAAAATTTGTCCCTCGATTCTCCAAGTTTGGATTTTCGAAGTATCTTTTATGGTGTAAACCCCTCGATCCTTCTTCTATTCACCTCAAAACGTTTTTAACAAATACCTTCTTGGATATAAAGACACGTGCACAGTTTAATCCTATTGGTCCTTCCTTTCTTATCAGTTATCTGTTTCCCTATCGAACACCCAATACATCATATATTAATTGGCTTCTCAAAACGAAAAAACAATTTATCGAATTCTTTCTTGTTTCTATAACTAAAATTTTCCATATATTAAACTTTAATCGCAATCTAAACAGCCATGGATGGGATTTAAAGTCGGAACATTTTATTACTTTTGCCAGAAAACAGCTTATAAAGGGATTTCTAGATACTGAACACATTTTTGTAAGGACTTATAATCTTGAATCCTCCTCTAATATAAAATTTGGCCCATCTACGGAGGAATTCAAAGCCCTTGATAATATTTTTTCCTATAAACCTCTCGATTTAAAATCGTTTTTAACGCGGGATAAATACCTCAAAGTGGATTCCTTTAAAACATTATATTCAAAGCAGTTGATCTTTCCGTATTTAGAATTAAGAAACCTAGATTTTAAAGAAATCTTCTACATATTTATTCCCGAGATTAATCCGAAGATAATTCCCAACTTAATTGGGATATTTAGTTTTTTTAATTATTGTTTTCTTTATCAAGTCGAGGGCGAATATTTCTTAGATGGTATGTATGATAAAAAGCCATGTAGGACAGGGATTTTGATAGAGTTGCATTTACCCGATTGTGCGATTCATGAATTTTATAAGGCATTTCAAGAAATTTTTATTCTCATGGGGATCTCTCATTATTCAATCGTCCATGACTTATTTAATGGAGATGAATTAATACGAATGGCTTATGGAGGGTTATCCTTTTTAAGTGACTATTCCCCGTTAACCAATTTGAAGTGGAATGAATATGATAATATATGGATGAATATCCAGTTGCTCGATGAAAAATTTAACTTCCTACCAATCGACATCCGAGATAAAATTAATAAATAGACAGATAGAAATAATCAAATTCGCCTTAAAGGGCAACCTGGAATAGGACATTTCTTACAGCTGTATGAATGGACTATAAAAGTTAGTAATCCAAGTATTAAATAGATTAACGCTCCCATTAAGTTAAATATAAAATTTTGCCCGATAAATAAAAAAGAGAGATACACAAACACCGGAAAGAGCATTGCAATAGCAATAAAAACCACATCCAAGTAAAATTTCCAGATCCTAATTTCCGTGAAATCTTTCTTATCCGAACGAGAATATAAAAGCCCCCCAATTATTCCAAATCCCCACGTTGGGCATGCTTTTCCCAATAAATCACAATGCCTACAAGCAAGACCACGACCCACAATAATAACAACGCCCCATAAACCCCAATATGCTAAGAGAAGCCATATATTCTTAAGAAACAATAAAATGCTCCCAAATAGAATTAGGGCGGCCATAAACACAACATTTATGCATATTTCTTTTTTACTCCAAGGAGATTTCATCCCTACCTGCCTTATTATTGCTTCTCATTTTTATTAAATAACGATGTTTTAAAAGGAAAAACTAAGCGAGAAGTAAATTCCAATCTAGTTTATCTTTGACTAAGTCCAATACTAAATCGACTTCATCCGGTTGAATCCCGGGTTTTATACGCTCCATATTTCTAAGAGTGGTATATGTGTCGCTTGGGCTAAGTAAAATTGGAATGTTCTTTTCATTTGCCTTCGTGATGACGGATGTATCTGGTTGCATAAATCCCGTTAAAATTAAACACGAGACATCTGTATTTAAAGCTGCTAAAGCTAAGTCTGACCTATCTCCGCCAGTTATAAATGCAACCCTTTTAGCCTGTCTTAAATATTTAAGAGCGGACTGCGGTCCCATAGCACCTACCAAATACGTTTCTGCTCGACCATCGAGAGATTCCGAAGCCGATTGATTTATTAAACTTCCACCAATTGCTGCCTTAATCTCGGAAATTCTCGGAGATATTAACTGAAGGCTTTTTTCAATGATCCCAATAATTGGAATATCATATCGCTTAATATGTGCTTCTTTTAGTTCATTAATCCTTGCTAAATAATCGAAATCGATCTTGTTAAAAATCATTCCCTTGATTTGGAAGTCCCGATAATCAAAATAGTTCTTTGTAAAAAATATGTTATCTATCGATTTGTCTGAGCTTTCTTTTTCTATATATACCAATTCATTTATTCCAAGCTCTTTTGCGATGCTAAGATCATCCACACCAACACGAATATGTTTCTTGATACTGGGTGCGCCTTCGATTATGACATAATCGTTTTCCTTACTTATTTTTTCATAAGCATTCCCAATATGTTCTAAAAATTCCTTCTTCTTATCGGCATCTATGAGATCAATGTAGAAGCACTCTGGAATAGATACGGGAGATAATAATTCATAGGGTAAGTCTGTAGGTTCGAGGCAACTTTGTAAAAACCCTACATCTAGGTCCGCTTTATTCGAAAAGGGAGCTTTAGGGCTTCCTATGGGCTTATAATATGCGACTGATTTCCCCTCATTTTGTAGTTTCTTAATAATTCCGATAGATAATAAGGTCTTCCCCACTCGTTCTTCTAAAGAGCATAAATATATTCCTTTTGCCATTTTTCATCCAACTTTTTTCTATTTTTACAAATTTATATAATTTTATTATGATTAATTAATTTATTCATATCCTATTTAGAGATGGTTATTTTTATATCAACCGCGCTAACTCCTTCACCCTCTATAAAGACTAATAAAGGATTAATGTCCAACTCTACAATTTCAGGAAAATTGTTAACTAATTGAGAGAGTTTTAATAGAACTTCAAAAACCCTATCTATGTCGGACGCAGGTTCTCCCCTGACACCTTGGAGTAATCTAAAAATTTTAGTGTCTTGAAGCATACTTCTTGCATCATCCTCACTAAACTTGTAAGAAAGCTTAAACGAGACATCTTTAAGAAAATTCGCATAAATACCCCCCGAACCGCACATCAACATCGGTCCGAACTGGGGATCCTTAGACATTCCAAGGATTAATTCGTTAACTTTCTCTTTTGAATCAAAATCTATCATCTCTTGAAGCTCAACTCCGTAAATAATTGCGTTCTGCGGGCCAAACTTCTTAGCGTTATTGACGATTTGGATATAAGCCTCAAATGCATCTTCAGGTGATTCGATATCTTTAATGATTCCCCCAATATCTGTTTTATGAGTAATTTGGGGACTTACAACCTTCATTATAGTTTTCCCAATTTCCGGTTGATACTTCATAGCTTCTTGGGGCGTTCGTGCTAACCTCGACATTGGAGCGGGGACGTTATAACATTCAAAAACCTCAGCCGTTTCTACCCCTAATAATACCGTTCTATCGTCTTTCTGAACATTTTCAATGATTTCTCGCACTCGTGCCTTATCCGCTTCAAACGTAGGTACTTTAACGTCTTCTAAGGGGGGGGTGTCCAAATAATCGCTCCGCCTAACGAGGGTTCGCAACGAATGAGCACCCCTATCCGGGAAATTATAACAAGGAATTCTGTTATCTTTTAGATAATTCTTTCCCTCCTTCACGGATTTATCGCCAATAAAGGAACATACTATTGTTTTATCGTGCAATGATTTGGAAGCAGTCTCATATAATAACTTGGCTACCTTTGTTGGGTTTGTCTGAGCTTGAGGAGTTAAGATAACAAGTGCCCCATAGGTTGAAACATGATTGGCAAATTCTGGGGGGTTTGTTGCGTCTTGGTGGCTATTAAGCCCAAATATAGTTTTTAAAGTAAAGATATATCTCTCAGGAGTTGCATCACCAACAATATCTACGGGATTAAAAATTGCAGCTTCTTGGGGTAAACGCTCTCGTAATTCATGTAAAATATCTTCTGAAAATTCTGCAAATTTTAACCCTTCGTTAGAAAATGCGTCCGTAGCTACAATTCCGGGTCCTCCTGCATTTGTGATGATAGCAAAAGAATTCTTTTTCGGAAGCGGTTGACTAATGAAAATTTCTCCATAGTCAAATAAATCTTCTATGGTCTTTGCCCGAATTACTCCGCACTTCTCAAACGCGAGGTCATATGCCTTATCGGATCCTGCTAATGCCCCTGTATGGCTTGAGGCTGCTCTTGCACCCGCTTGACTCACACCAGATTTTAAGATAATAATAGGTTTCTTACGAGTTGCCTTTGGAAGAACCTCTAAAAAACGATCTCCATCTTTAATGCTTTCTAAATAGCATAAGACGACTTTTGCGTTCTCATCATCGGCAAGGTATTCAATAAAATCAACCGCGCCCAGATCAGCCTTATTGCCAAGACTGATATTGCAATAGAATCCATATGGTTTGTCCATTGAATAATCCATCATTCCCGTTAACATCGCTCCAGATTGGGAGATCATAGCAATTTCACCCTTCTTTGGAGTATCAACCGCAAAAGAACCGTTATATATGGCTCCGATAAAGCCGAGGCAATTTGGGCCCAATACGCGCATACCGTATTCTTTAGCTATTTCTTTTAGTCTTTCCTCTCTTTCCGCCCCTTCACCGCCTATTTCCTTAAATCCTGCTGAAATAATGATCAATCCTTTAATTCCTTTCTCGCCGCATTCCTTAGCAACAGGAACTACATATTTACTGGGAATAACAATTATTGCAATATCAATATCATCTTGTATATCCAAGACGCTTTCATATGCTTTATACTCAAGGACCTTATCATCGTTAGGGTTAATAGGATAAATTGCTCCATCATATTGGGAGTTGATGATATTTTTCAGAACTGTATTTCCGACTTTTCCGTCCGTATTACTGGCTCCTATAACTGCGATTGAACTCGGGTCGAAAAATTCTTGTAAA
>CAZDJH010000233.1:0-3971 GCA_964505645.1 uncultured archaeon
CCCCGAAGATAGTGGAAAAATCGGTGCTATCGATTTTCAAACCTTCTTGGGGGGTACCGAAGTCTCTATAAAAGATAACCCCCTTTTGTCCCAATTATCGAATAGACCCTACAAGATCTTTAAGGATAAGAATAAAATTAACCGAAAGACATTTCATTACCTCTTAAATACGCTTTTAGGAGATTCCTATCATGTAGAGCCAGAACTACACAATGACTACAGCAACATCTATAGATTTATATATGAAGAACAGAATATAGATTACAAGGCCAAAAATAATTCGATTTTGAATAACATCAGGAATAAAGTTAAAAGAATGACTCCATTTTTTTCGCTAGATCCAACGAACATTAAGCCTGAGAAACAGAAAGCAATATCTTATACCCTTTATCAAACCGTAAGACAGACTAATTACTTAGATGAGGAGTCATATCTCAAGTTATTTGAATTATTGGGTTCACCTAAAGATAAAAGTAAGCCACTGCTCAGTGATTGTGTTGAATTAATTAAATTCTTCTCAGGAGGTCGATTATAAATGGCAACCCAAACATTAAAATTGGAGATAATCACTCAAACCTTTTTAACTATCGGTTCAGAAGAGGCATATGTCCTCCAGATGGCAGATATAATGCAACTGAAGAGAACTAATAGGATGAAACCGCGGGTTTGCATACCGGGTACTACATTAAAAGGGGTTTTGCGGACGAGTGCGGGGCAAATAGCTCACTTTTTTGCTGACGGAAAGGACTATTGTAATACAGTTGATGCGAAAGAGATGTGTAGACATTGCTTTTTGTGTGAACTATTTGGCGCTAGTAATCTGCCATCGAAGGTATTTTGCGAAGATGCGTACCCCACAAAAGAATCCCGAATTGAATTAAATAACTACACCCAAAACCGAATCAATAGAAAAACGGGAAAAACACAAGAAGGAGGTCTTTTCAGCCGAGAACAGATCCCACCCAACATTTCTTTTCGAACATCGGTGGTTGGAAAACACTTGAGCACCGGCCAACAAGAGGTGCTCTTATCAGCCTTGAAAAATATGAACTTTTGCAGTATCGGGAGGGGAAATGGCCTGATCGAAATTAAAATAATAGAGAGTCAAAATTTTGATGAAAAATCCCGAATAATCAACAAACTATCGGAGGCGATGTCATAAAATGTCAGAGTTCAGCGCATACATCTTGAAGATTACTAATATATCGCCATTACTGGTAGGTTCGACCGGGATGACACATAATCTTTATGAGACGTTAAAGCACATCCCATCCACGACAATACGGGGTGCAATCGGCGCAAAAGTCCTAGAAAGGTACTGTACCCAAGACGCTCAAAAGTATGGGAAATGTGAACCGTGCGATAAGAAGGATAATTGTGAGTTTTATAGGTTTTTCTATTGTAATCCCTTGAGTATCACCAATGGGATCTATAAAAAAAAATTATCAGACGGGGATAAAACCTTCTGTGAACAATCTGATTTTGTACCGGCTCATCCCCTAATCCACCATTGCAAGGTCTGCAGGGCTGATAAGAAGAACCATTTGAAAGAATGGATCGACCGCAATTATATTATTTCTACATGTGCTAAATGCAAAAATAAGACGACGATGAAGCCTATTGAGAAGTATATTTGTAGGAATTGCGGCAAGATTACTGAAAACCCGGATATCAGTTTTACCACCTCGACGAGTGTCAATCGAAACACCCGGAGTAGTTTGAAACAACATTTATTTCGCTACAGCTATATAGAAGCCGATTCCGTTTTCGAGAGTATGCTTTTTTTCGAACAAAATAAAGAGATAGAGGGGTTTCTCAAAGAGATTGAGTTTTTAAGGTTGGGGAGGGCAAAAAGCAGGGGGTTCGGGAAAGTCGTTTTAGAGTTGAATCCCCTTGATCTTGGAAAGAAAATAGAGCAAAACAAGACCGTTCTAAAATCCACTCTTGAGAAAAAGGGTATTCTTCTAATAAGTGCTAAGACAAATGTGTTTAATTTAAAAGTCGATCCAACCTCCCCTTACGGCTTTATTTCGATTCCCGAGTTCGATCTTCAAAAGGGTGTGGAACGGTCCTTGGTAGTATTAGGGACCCAAAAAGATACCCGGGAATTTATTCCGGTGCTCGATAATACCTTGGGAACCAGTTCCTTTATTAGCGGTTGGAGCTATAAGACCCAACAGCCCAAACCCCATATTGCCACCGCATCCCCAGGAGCATTGTATAAGTTTTCCATCAATAAAACCAATGTAGATGAAGATATTTTGACGGGACTCTCCTATCTGGAGTTTCTAGGGCTCGATAATTACGCCCGCTTAGGTTATAATTTAATATATTTCCCAGATTTAAACCAACAAGTGGAGGATAGAGAAGCAAATGAGTAATTCAAACGCAAATAGCGAACAAAAAATCATAGGAAAGGACTTAGATAAAATTGAAATCCGTCTCATCATTTCTGGCACGATAAAATTGACATCTCAATTACATATCGGAATGGGGGATAATTATTCTCAATATTCACCTGAAAGCGGTATATTATTAGCAAAGTTGGGGGAGGATGGGGAGATATCTGTTCCCTATATCCCCAATACGTCACTAAAAGGAATACTTCGCTCGGAAGCAGAACGCATTGCCTATGCATTTTCTAAAACCGATCCCTATGCAAATTATCTATGTAATGGCTTTCCAGATCAAATGTGCGATGTAGAAGGGGGAGATAAGGGCGACGAACCATGTGCCATATGCAGAATCTTTGGAACTAATGGATTGGGGGCACATTTCATCATTTCAGATGCCTTGCCGACTCAAGAAACAATAGAAACATACGATACGAAATTAAAGCCGGGGATCGCAATTAATCGAAAGAGGCAAGTGACCAGAGATAAATCTCTATTTTTCATTGAGACATTACAACCCGGAGCGGAATTTGACTTCCAAATGATAATAAATAATATTTCAAGGGAGCTTAAGCCTATTGAATTTAAAATCCTAAGGGCATTATTCTCAATGGTTCAAAAGGAACTCCTTTCAATAGGCGGAAAGCGTTCCACCGGTATGGGCACCTTTCATTTGAAAAAAACTACGGTCAAAAAGCTTTCAAAAAGGGAGGATTTTCTTTTTCCAGAGCAGGTCGACGGTGAGAGTATTGAATCCTTCTTTAATCTTTAAATTTTTTTATATTGAATTTAACATTTAACTTTTTATTTTATATTTAACTTTTTATTTTATATTTATAATGAATGAAGGTTTTCTTATTTCTTCAATATATGCAAGGGCAAAATCTGCTTTTGAAAGAATTACATAAGTTTAATTAATTTTTTTAATTTAAAGCGTTAAAGGGTACCTAAGAGGGATAAAACTATCAAATCTGTGAAAATCATTTATTCATATTATTTTGAATATCCAAATAAAAATATTAATGATTTAAAAATAGAAAACTTGCCCACTATTTTAATGTCTAAAATCCTTTCCGCTGTCAAAAAAATAAACCTATGTACTACCTCTAAAAATTGTAATAAATGCTTAAACTCACAGAATTCTTGTTTTCTATTTCTCATTCTTAAGAGCAGTTATAATCATTTTTATTATAGTATCTCTAAGAGGTTCGGTTTAGTTCATTTCTTATGGATGCTCTCTGAGGATTTTTTTTACCAAATTCATAAAATTATAATGCTACACGAATTAATTTCAAAAGAAGTACCTGGTGTTATAAGAAAGGCAGGCTTAATGAAACCAACTAAAAATATATACCAATTAGGCCTTAAAAAGAAGTGTTTCTTCTTTAAAAATCCTTATACAAATGAGAACATCAGAATTTTTAGTGAAAAAGGTCTTGATTGGCAGAATTATAAGAATGCCCAATATCATATTAATCGGGAGCAATTTTTAAATATAATTCGCAAAGATGACCTAGACCTTGTCTTATATTACTCTTATCCGATTAAGTTAAATTCTACTAATTATTTTGGAGGTTC
>CAZDJH010000233.1:3981-6547 GCA_964505645.1 uncultured archaeon
ATCAGAGGCAGGTCGGGGTAATCTTTGGTTACAGGTTCCATTTCACCCCGAAATGGACGAATCAAATATCAGGGATCTTACTCTTATACTACTTGAAAGGAATATAGAACTGCAAACTATTTCCCAAATGTTTCAAGCCCCTTCTTTAAAAATTGATTATGAGCATAATCTCTTTGTTTTTAAAATCTATAATAAAGAGGAAAAGTTATTAAATTTTTTATGTGATTTATTTGAAATTGGACTAATAAATATTCGATTTTAATTGTTTAAGTATATTTTTAGCTTTAAGGTTCGTTTTTCGAATTATAAGCGTTACTTTATTTAGATATCCACTTATATATATATTTCTAAAGACGTTCAATCAGGAAGAAATTAAGCTGAGATTATCAGGGTCATCGGATTGTTTCTCGAGAATAAGAAAAAAGTGTTAATTTCAGATATTATCAATCCTAAAAAGAACTATTAACCCGATAGCCTGGGTTGGTGGAATCAGTGGTTTCATTTTTATAAAATGTCGTATCATTACTTAATTGGGAAAAAATAAGAAACGGATTATTTCGTAAATAGTTTATAGACACTCTCATATATGGATTGTCTTCCTTTTCCTTCATTAATTTAGCGATTTGAACGAGGAAGAGATATACTCACTTTTTATCGGGGTGATTAAGTACTGATTATTAAATAATAAAAATTTAAAATTTACAAGGGTAAATAGTAATGTTTAAAAATCCTCAATCCTATATGAGATTATGTAGTGTTAACCCACAAAAATAGGAACTTTAAAGTGGAAAAATGCCGACATTTGAGGTTTTGGAAAATCCCGTTCGGGACACCATTATAAGGAAATTTCTCGAAAAGAAAGAGATTATAAATTATAAAGAGATTAAGGCCTTAGTAGGGGAAGATACTTCTAGACCAGATTATCATCTTAATATCTTAGTGGAGAGTGGGTTTGTAGAACGTACTAAAGGAAGGGGTAATTACGAATTGAATAAGCAAAAGATCCAATTACTTCGAAAAAGATATGAAATCTTGGTGCCAATCTGCCTGATTGGTGGATTAGGGGACGTTAGCCTTTATGCAAATATCTTAGATAGTCTAAGGGAAGTGAGCATTATACCCAAAGAATATTTTTTATTGACAAGTCTTAAAGTTAAAAACAAATTTAGAAAATCTTTTTCGGAGAATAATATACAAAAGAAATATGATGTAAAAGAAAGTTTTCAAATTTTTAATTATGAAACGGAATTGAAAGGGGATATAATTGAAATTAAAGATCAAGCAGAAAAAATAATTCAAAAGAAAATTATTGAGTATGAAGTTATTTGTGAACTAACTGGTGGCACAAAATTAGCCACTATTGCATTATCTAATCTCAGTGAAAAATACAATCTCCGGAAAATTACGGGCGATCAAATTAAATGGTTGTAAAATACTATTACAGCTACTTAAAATCTGCCCAAATCTGGACACATATTTCAGACGTGTTCCTGAAGTCCTTCGGGTGAGCACAGATACTCACCCGAGCGAGGGTAGTGATTTGCGTAATACGTGCGTAATCGCACCTTGCGCGATGTTCCAGGCGGCGTTTAGGTTTGCATCTACGGTGCTCCAGCACCAGGGCAGTGGAATAATTTGCTTTCATCCTTCCTAATATTACAATCTCGGTTATTCTTGAACTTTGAGTAATATAATGTTGAAGAATTAATTTTTAAAATAAGGATTTATTTTAATTATAGAAAACCTATGAAAAACATATTCCTAATTTCGTCATTAGGCCTTTCTCCTGGTGTTGTCACTGGAGTCATTGACGCACTCCAATATGAATCCCTAAAAGAGAACTTTAATCCTAAATATATCGCATGCATCACTACAGACCATGAGCTTACCTGGCTTTCACTTAAGGTAATTGAAGTAGATGTAAAAAAGTATAACCCGCATATTCAAATTATCCCATATGTCATGAAAGGGGTAAGTGATATTAATACCGAGGAAGATAATAAAGCGGTGATGAAAATATTCGTCAATGCGGTAAAGGAAGGAAATCGCTATAGGGCTGAAGGGTTAGTAGATGAGATCCACGTAAATATCGCCGGCGGACGAAAAACGATGTCGGGTATCTTTACCTCTTTATCTAACATCTTTCCGGTGGATAAGGTGTATCACTTGCTCACTACCCCCGAGATGGAGCGGAAGGGGTTTATCAAAAACTTCCTTACCGAAGAGGGGGAATTAGACGAGGAGAGAATAAATTCAGGAGACCTAAAAGCCAATATACACCCGAAGGCGGCTAACTTGCCCTCAAATTTGGTTGAAATCCCCATCCTTCATTCGTTTGAGTTCGAAAATCTTTTACAGTTAACAAGGGAAGTAATTAATCGGAAAAAGGTAAGTCAAAACGACCTTACAGATATAATGATAAGGGAAAAGATGTTAATTCGAGAGGGGAAGGATTTATTTAAATTCACGGAAAAAGGCCGGCAGATTTTTAACCTATTTCAATATTATATCACAAACTAAAAATATTTAAAAAACTTAGGGTTAATTTTACAAAAGAAGGATCAAT
>CAZDJH010000234.1:0-6526 GCA_964505645.1 uncultured archaeon
GAAAATTGTTCCAGATTCGAGATAAGCCCGTCAATAGACTTTAATCCGATTTTTTCCTTTACAGAATCTATTTTATTCGTAGCGTTGGCTCCGATTTTCTCTAATATTTCTAGATGTTTGGTTTGCGTAAATCTAATCTCGTCGGAAAATTGTGATAATCTGGTATTCAACGAATTGATGTTATTCTCAATATTATTATTCAAATCATCTATTGAATCTTTTAAACTCTGAATCGTTTTTCCCAATTGAGAAATACGATCATAGATATTAGTTAAAAGATCTGTTAACATTTCTGCCATGGTTTAATCCTCCTCTATCATATCCTTCTTTTTTTTATATTCCATATTCCTATAATGCTTTTAAAAATCCCAAGAGTAATAAATTTTCAATTCACATTTCTCGCGTTTCTATATTCTTTACCGGCTTTTTTTTGTTGGGATAGCTTATTATTAATTCTAATTATTCCTTTTTATTATATTATTATAAAAAAACTTAATGAATAAAAATCTCTCCTTGGTACAGTTGTTATAAGATAATATTTTTAAGGGCTTTGCCATAAAAAAAAGGAACAATCCCAATATCAGTATGGTAGGAAATGGAAAATTTTTTATTTTTTAGACGTTTAAACATTATAAGATTAATTTGTTTTCATAGCATTTATGGTTTAACGGGCAATGGAATTGATGTGTCCCATTCCCGAAATGAAACAAATTTCTTGGTCCAGTGGCTTAGCTTGGTTAACAAGCAGCAGGTTTCTTGTCTTGATCGACAAGCGCAGGTCTTATAATGGCCGATGGACATACAGAGAAAACCAGTGTCCATTTCCGTAGAAACCTGATATCACGGGTTCAAAAGCACATTTCCGCTTAGGAATGACATGGAAATCCCGTCTGGACCATCTTTTCTTTTTCTATACTCCGATTCACCCTCTCAATTTAACAGAAATGAACTCGTTTAAAAATAATAGTAACATCCTTACCAATCACTTTATATTAACTAATAATTAAAGGGAGAAAAAGAAAATGCTGAATCTTTACGCATCTAAATGCTTGGATATTAAGTTTAGCGTCCATTTCTTGATTTGAAGGAGATTTCTTAACAATCCTGGTACCTTTTCCTCTGGAAATGGTTCTTCTGGGGCCAATTGCTGAGCTGTAGCCATCCATTTATTCAAGGCCAATTGAACCAAGTTTGAGCCCTCGGATTCCATGAATAAAGGTACTACAGCGGCAGATTCCCTCGCATCTCCAATTGCAAAATAGACCTTACGGTTAATATCTTTTATCATAACGAGGTTAGCACATTCATCGATTTTACGCTCTACTAAAATAGTTTTAAGTAACTGTGTTTTAATTTCTTGGTCTTTACTGCTAAATTTTGCTTTTCGCTCTTGAAGTAATGGGAGGTAGTTGTTTTTTAAAACATTCGTCTTTCCCTCGTCGTTAAAATAATTAATGACCTCAATTTCTTCTTCTAATGTCTCTATTTTCGTAAACGTTTTATTTTTAGAATATATAATTGCGTGGGATCCCGCCTCGAAATCTTGTTTTAAAGTTATCCAAATACATCGATTTTGCAAGGAATTTTTAGTATGATATGCCAACTCAAATAATTCCCGCGAGGTGAGGGGATCAAATGATTCAGTAATATTTTCTTGCTGCCAACTGCCTTCGATTGATTTAAACGTCTTTAATAACTTATTTTCCATATATTACTAACCTTTACTTTAAAACTAAATGACTTAATATATTAATTATAAATAATTCTTATTATAATTTTTTGATTCGTAAATTATCTTTTATTAAAAAATATTTTTTAGGATCAAAACATCTTCCTTTCTAATAAAGAGATGAGGTTTTATTGAACGATTTGGGTATAAGCTTTTTCCAAGCGGGAAACAGCGCCCTTAATATCTTTTTCGGTTGCCCCAAGAGCCGCGTTCATTACGACATAAGGGATGGGATAATTTTCAATGCATATACCAAAAGAATTTTGCTCTGGATCATATACTCTCGGACCAGTAACTCTAAGATTATATAGTGCCCCTCCCAATTGATATAAGTGCTTCTTTTTCACATTTTTCAGCGTCATTGCCGTTGCGACGGGGTTAAAGATCTCCATTAAGCGTTCGCCTATTTTTTGTGCTAAATCCCCCAGTAATGTTTCCAGTAATTTGCGATTTTCCTTCTGTTGTTCGATAAGGTCTTCATATCCTTGAATTCCTATTGACAGCATTGAAATCAAGAAGTTTACCACGGGAGAAGCAGAAGCTCTACCAGCATAAGTTCGGCTAATAAGCTCTATGTTTTCTTTGGAGGGAGACGCAATCAACGCGCCGCCAACGGGGGTAAGAAAGTTCTTGTCGGTGGATTGAATTACAGCATCTACTCTTCCTGCATCTATCGCAGAACGAATCAGTTTCATCCACTCAGGACTCTGTACTCCATAAGCATTAATAATAATGTGGACAAGATCATGTTCTTGAGCGAATTTACTTATGGCTTTAATGTCATCGGCTTCGCGAGGGGGAAAGAAGCTCGTGAATGAAACGATAGCAAGGCAATCATCATCGAGGGACCGCTTGATATCTTCAATTGGAATTCGCACCGCATCTCCGAATAACTTCCCTTCCACAATTTTTGGCTCGAGTCCTAGGAAGTCAATGGCTTTTAATATGGAGTTGTGGTCAAGACGGGGGAGTAAAACCTTTCGCTTATTTAATGAGACACCTTTTCTCCATTCCGGCTTAAATGCGGACAAACATAGTGCCAATGACATTCCTGTGGCTACCGGAGAGATAATTGCCGCTTTAATATTTGGACATCCAAACTTCCTAATAGTGTCCCTTGCCAGGTAATTGGTAAGTTCATACATGATCGAGCCCCCGGGAGCTTTTGGCTGGGGGGCAGTGAGAAAGCCACTCCTACCTACGCCATGACAAAAACCCCCAGAAATATCTAAATGTAATTCCGAAGAAATCCTAGCTTCTCGCTCCCCTACTTGCGATGCATTATCATCTTTATCCGTATCCATTTGCGATAAAGTCTGTAAAAGAAATTGGATCTGGTCATCGGTCCAAGCATCCATGGGGACTGCTTTCTGCTCAAAAAGAACCTTTATTGGATTTAGAAAAGAATCCAAAACTAATTGCCCCCGATTGAGCATGTTTTTAGGGATGTTGGAGTTTTTAAAGTAATCAATTATGCTATTTAAGTCCACCAAGTTAATCACATTTCCTATAATATAAAGATCTTGTTAAATAATATTCTATAATTATCTAAATCCTTGCAAACATTAATCTTTTTTCCTCGAAAACATACAAAAGCAGAAAATAACCCCAAACATTGAGTTAATGGCGGCCTCAGAGGGGAATCGAACCCCTATCCCTCCGCAGGATAACTGGATTTGAAGTCCAGCGTCAGAGACCACTCCGACCGTCCGAGGCCAATTATGAAAAATCTCAATGAAAGTTAATTAACTAATTTAATTGAAATTTTTGGTTTTTAATTATTAGGAGATCTCAATATTATCGCTTCAAATCATCACAACGTATTCTTCGATGCCCTGGGGTAGTCAGTTGGATATTATAGACTCTTTCAATATAATGGACTATGATGTGGGTGGTTGCGCCAAAAATTGTGTGTTTTTTGTCTTTCGATTCTCTATAAATATACTTTCCTACAGCAATATTCTCTCCTCGTAATTTGTATGTTCTTTCGTGATAATTTTTCTTATTCACGAAAAAGGTAATGGGTATCCTAATTATTTCCGCAACTTCCCGTTCTTCTCTGCTCATTTGTTGATCTACTCCGATATATCCCACAAAAGGGGTTATTATGAAAAGCTTAGGGGTTATATGGTCATCTAAGGCACCTAATAACATAATATTATCCCGGGAGATGCCTAATTCCTCTTGTGTTTCTCGTAAGGCTGTATCCCTAAGGGATGGGTCCTCTTCCTCATCGAACACACCACCGGGAAAGCATATTTCCCCCGAATGCTTATCCTCCGCTCGAGATGTCCGGCGCATTAAAATAAGGTCGTACGGTCTAGCATCGTGCGCCATAAGTAAGAAAAGTATTGCCGATTTTGTAAAATTAATATTATTATAGCAGACGCGCGATGGAAATTCAAAAGGAACCAACCCCCCAGAAATCTGGGCTTTATTAAAATGAAAGTTAGCAGAATTCATTATTTAAATTTACTTGTAATATTCTTTTTATACTTGAAAAAATCCTTTAAAGACCGGATTTTCTCAATATTAAATCGCCGGATCCCCAACTCTGACATTTGGTAATTATAAACTCTGTGAATGAAGGTTACTATCATATGAGCAGTAGCCCCCCAAATTAGGTAATTCTTTTTTGAATCTTTTTTGTAGTAGTTGTAATAGAACACAGGAAACACCTCATTTTCAACTTTTACTGCTTTTTCATGAAAATTTGAGTGGTCCATAAAAAAGTCTATTGGCACCTTTAATATCTCTTGGACTTCATCTTCCTCTTTTATTAACTCAGTTTTCGGGTTAATAGTTGCCACAAATGGAGTGATGATATATTTGGTCATCGTCGGGAAGTCGTTTAAACACCCTAAAATTTTTATTTGCTGTCTCGAAACCCCAATTTCTTCCTCAGCTTCCCGAAGTGCTGTATCCAATAATGATGTATCGACCCCAGGCTCGAATTTCCCCCCCGGGAAGGACATTTCACCTCGGTGCTTACGGCCTTTATTTGTCCGATGTATTATGACCAAATCGTAAGGCCCATTCTTTTTAGGGTGTATTGAAAATAGAACCGCTGAACTCACAAAAAAATCATCTTGGAGTTTTATTCTCGATGGAGAATTAAGTTCAAATAGGTTCTGTCTAATTCTTTTCCCATCGTAAAGTAAATTGTCTTTTGAGGGATTATCTTGCTCAGAGGAAAACTTTTTCATAAAACTTTTAGAGAATCTATAATTGTTGAACTTAATTTCTGCTAAGCATTCCCCCACACTCGACTTTCCAGTTCCGTGGAGGCCCGAAATCGCGATTTTCACCATCTCACTGTTCACCTTAATAACAGGAATATAATTATAATTCTGATGTATATTAGATATAACAAGAATTTAAAATAAGTTTATTACCTTTCCAAAGGATTTTTTCCTTTTTATAAAAGAATAATTATTGGAAAGGACGATTTAAGAAATAAAGACTATGTAAGGACAAGATTGGGCGTAGATTTAGCCTTCCCTTACTTGTTCTTGAATAATTTGTCTTAAACATGTTGCGCAATACCTTCCGCTCTCAATTCTGGTGGCCCTTCGTGCCGTTTTGTCCGTTTTTTTCATATCCGTGGGCCTAAGTCGCGGTACTGACTGTAGGGGGCGATTACAGATCGCACATTTTGCCTTGGAGGGCTTCTCTCGCCAATAATGCTTTACATTTTTGTTTCCCGGCGTTTTTATATTCTTCCTTTTTTGTGACTTTGATCTAAGACCTGGACGGGGCATTTTAATCACTATGAATATTTTATTCTTTGAGTCAATAAAGTTTTATAATTGGTAAAATTTCGGAAATTCGATCAATATCAAGGTAAAAGCGGGCGAGTTTCATTATTTTAATTGGTTGGTAATATTTTTTTTGTATTTGAAGAAATCTTTAAGCGAGCGGATTTTTTCAACGTTGAATCGCTTAATTCCCAGCTCCGACATCCGATAATTATAGACCCATTCGATAAAAATTACGATCATATGTGCGGTGGCCCCCCAGATGAGATAATTCTTTCTCGATCCTTTCTTATAGAAGTTATAATAAAAGACAGGAAACCGTTCGTTCTTGACCTCGATCGCTTTTTCATGAAAATTTTGCTTATCCATAAAAAACTCAATAGGTACCCTTAATATCTCTTGAACTTCGTTGTCTTCTTTAATTAATTTACTATTGGGATCTATTTTAGCCACAAAAGGGGTAATAATATATTTGGTCATGGTGGGAAAGTCATTTAGACACCCTAAGATTTCCACTTCTTGCCTCTTGACCCCTATTTCCTCCTCGGCCTCGCGGAGAGCCGTATCTAAAAGTGTGGAATCAACATCAGGTTCGAATTTTCCCCCCGGAAAGGACATCTCCCCTCTATGTTTCCTACCCTTGTTTGTACGGTGAATGATCACCAAATCGTAAGGGGTTGCGTCGTGAGGGAGAATGGAAAATAATACCGCGGAACTCACAAAAAAATTATCTTGTAATCTAATTCTCGATGAAGAGGAAAATTCAAAGAGACTGTCCCGAATTCTCTTCTCATCGTAAAGTAAATTGTCTTTTTGGGGTGTATCTTGCCCAGAAGAAAAGTTTTTCATAAAATTTAAATCAATTTATCAATTAATCAATTTATCGTTTATTGAAGAACTTATCCTCTTGAAGATAAAATTCCTCGTAGGAAAAGAGTTTTTCGGGGTGATTTTCGTAGAGTTGTTTGTAGATGGGGGCGTAATGGCGGTATTTGGACCGTATCCATTTTTTAGAGGTTTTGAACCCGCCGGGCGAATA
>CAZDJH010000235.1:0-6525 GCA_964505645.1 uncultured archaeon
GACAAGCTGCGTCTGTAATCTCAAAAAATAGTCTAGTTGAAGCAGAGCATCTAGAATACATTAAAATAATATTTGAAGCAGTAGGAATTGTTATAGAGCTAGACGAAAGACATCTAAATGCGGTTACAGGATTATCTGGCAGTGGGCCCGCCTATATTTTTCTAATAATTGAAGCATTAGCAGATGGGGGCGTTAAAATGGGTTTACCGAGAGATGTATCACTAGAATTATCGGCTCAAACCGTTTTAGGTGCGGCAAAAATGATTTTGGAAACAGGAGCCCATCCCGCAGAATTAAGGGATAAAGTTGCTACTCCCGGTGGAACGACGATTACAGCACTGCATCTGCTCGAATCGCAAAAGCTAAGGGCCTCTCTAATAACTGCGGTTGAAGCAGCAACAAGAAAATCAAAAGCCCTAAACTCTAAGAAAGAATAGATCTCTTTTAAATAAGGTCTATTTAATACTATGGTTTAATTGATGATACAATTCCCCTTATTCTGCTTGAAAACCTTTCCTATGACCGTGAATTGTAGTGTAGCGTGCATTCGGTAATAACTCGTTAATTCTGTAATATATGGTATGGCAAGCATTTAACAGCAAGTAGTCCTTTAGATTAGTAATTAAATATTCGATTCATCTGACCTCTAACGGAGTATGTTTTCTCGCATTAAAAATGATAAAAACTATCTTAAGAATTTTACCACATGTTCATTTACCGAGAGATTAAATATATCTCCAGAGGGTTGGTAAGATTCAAATATTTGCAAAATATCGCTTACATTTCTTTCTCTACATACGGCAAAAACTGAACGACCGAGCTGATTCATACTAGCCCCAAAAATCTTTTCCTTATTAAGGTCTTCTATTAAGTTTTTAGTTGTTTCTAATCCCAAAACATCGAGAAGTTCCGTTTTTTTAATAAATTCAAGTGATAAATCCATAAATGCTTTAATATTGGGATTTGTGAGAAATTTTTTAATAATTAATTTTCCCGCTTTTTTTATTTTCGATTGAAAAAGCTGATCTGAAAGTATTGATTTTGTAGAGATTTTACCAAAGGAGGTACAAATAACTTTAATATCTTTTGGAACAGGGATACGTTCATAGGTGCACGGATATCCCGGCTCTTTTAAAACGCATAATCCGGAGCATAATAACCCACATATTGTTCCTAATCCTGTTTTATTCACTACTTCTGCTATGTGTGCTATTTTCCCAACTTCGTACCTTGTTAAATTTAAATCAAGCAGGTTATTTAGCCCATATGCGGTCCCTAAAGCTCCAGACCCGCTCGCGCCATATCCACATCCTACCGGCAACTCAAAATCATGGTGGATCTCGATCTTTTTAGGGCTTTTCATGAGGGTTTTATAATGTCGAAAAATATAATATGATGTTTCTGCTTTATGATTTAACTTTTCACCGTTTATATAAATATCGCAGATTGATTCCTTACTTTCATTCATATCCTGGGATTTAATTATTGTTGTGCCCATTGCGCTCAATGATATCCCCGCACCACGAGAACCTATTCTCTCTGGGGCCAGTATCCCTGCTCCCTTATAAGTATCAACGATCTCGAAAAACCCTGTGAGCCGATGAGGAACCCTTATAGTTATGTCTTTAATTTTATCAATCATAAAGAATAATTAGAAAGATGATTTAGCAAATTATTAATAAAACCGATTAAATTATGTAATATAGATAATAAGAAAAATTCTATTAATGACTAGGAAATGAGAAATCATGAGTATATATGAAAGTATTGTAAAAATCGGTGGATCTTTATTATTTAATAATAAAAAACAAGTTGATTCTCAAAAAATAATCAATATTTGTGAAATTATTAAAAAGAATAATAAAAATAAATCTGTTGTGCTTGTTGTGGGTGGTGGGATAATTGCAAGAGATTATATTAATTTCGTAAGAAAGACCACCGGAAATGAAGCTTTATGCGATCTTTTTGGGATTAATATTTCCAGAATAAATGCTAATTTATTTATTTCCTATTTAGGAGATCTTGCATATCCTGTAGTACCAAAGACTTATGATGATTTAGCTCTTGCCCAACACGCTCAAAAAATTATTGTTTTAGGCGGAATACAACCTGCCCAATCGACGACATCAGTCTCATTGGAAGTGGCTGAATTTTTAGAATCAAAACGAATAGTAATTTTAACAGATGTTGAAGGTATATATTCCAAGGACCCCAGAGTTTACTCAGATGCCGAATTACAGGAAGAATTAACCTATTCTCAATTGGAAGAGATTATCTTGAAGGGCACAACCTCTACGCAAGCAGCAGCAGGGGAATATCGCGTGTTTGATGCGGTTTCATTACAAATAATGAAACGTAGTAATCTACAAGTATTTATTGGTTCGGGAGTCAATTTGAGTAAATTTGAACAATTTTGGAAAGGCACAAGGAGGAATATTGGCACCAAAATATCCCGATAAGTCCCCATTCTCCTCTTCTTTCTCCTAGTTTAAAATTTTGTTTGATGGTAATGATTCTTTTATATAAAAAGAAAAGAATCTTTCCTTTAGATCTAAAAATTTAAAAATTTTTATATTCTGCTGAATTATCTTTATCAAATATTCTTTTTTAAAAACAATATCTAATAATATTTATGTCACCAGCGAGTTGGAAAGACCAAATTCAAAACAAGTACGACCCTCATCTTCATTGCCCCATCTGTGGCAGAGCAATGCCCACTGATAGAAAATTCTGTAGCCAAAATTGCCGCGACAGTTATTTAGGAGAGCAAAAGAAATCAAAAAAGAAGAACCGCTATCAGATGATCTGTTTAGTGGGGATGGTTGTTGTAATGATCGTATTCACTATGATCTCTTTTGGGTTTGGCTAATCAAACTCCGCTTCCTATACCGCCCAATAAATAAAAGGAAATCGAGATCTGACGATATTTGACCACAGATATTTAATAGTTATGGGAAACTTGATATTAAAGGAATAAAAATTGTTTTTTAAAGGATTAAAGCAGAGATAACCAAGCCCGGTCAATATACATTAACCTTTTAATGTAAGATTACCGGTGATGGACTCAAGATCCATTGGTAAGTCCTACGGGGGTTCAATGGGACGAGAAGTTCTCTCGGCAACGAACAAATCCCTCTCTCTGCACCTTTTTTCTCAAGAATCATTTGAGAAAATTATTTTTTATCACAGAGTTCATTTAAAGACGCATTTACAGAGGTTATAAGAGGTTTGATAAAGCTACTTTCTTCTATTTCCACCGTACAAAAAAATAGGACCAGAACTGGTTTATTCAAGATAAAAGATGATTTTTTAGCAATAATAGGGCTTACAAGGTCATTATGCATTCCAAATAGGTTGAAGGTGGAAGAAGTCGATTTTAATCCTTTTATTCTTGAGGGGGTTCCTAAAGTGACATCTCCTATGCCCATTTCCTTTTTATTTGAAATAATTATTAAATAGCTCTTAAAAAGCTCAAAAATCTTTAAATAAATTGGAATCTCATCAATAAGAAATGATTTATCTGCAACTAATTCCATTTTCTGAACAGTTCTCTTTTTTATAATAGATTTGCTTCGTTCATAGCCTCGTTAACTTCAAAATTTTTATGAACGATCAAATAGAGTGCTCTGACAACTTTAGTGGGGTTATCTGCTTGGAATACATTCCTCCCATAAGCTACACCCGACCCCCCCACATCTAGAGATTGTTTTGTTATCTCTAAGATATCCTGAACCCCTGCCTTTGCTCCGCCTGCGATTATCACGGGGGTCATACATCCCTTTACCACCTCTCTAAATCCCTCGGGGTCTCCGGGCCAATTTGTTTTAATTATATCTGCCCCCAACTCTGCTGCAGCTCTGACTGCAATTTTTATTGAATTTAAATCGTATTCATCTTCAATATTGTCTCCTCGGGGATACATCATAGCGATCAAAGGCATTCCAAATTCTCGACATTCCCTTGAAATTGTACCAAGAGTCTCTAACATCTCGGGATCACTATGTGTCCCGATATTTATATGTACAGAAACACCATCTGCCCCCAATTTCACAGCTTCTAAAACCGTATTAACTAATACTTTGTAATTTGTTAGAGGGCTTAAAGATGTGGAGCCGGAGAGGTGCAAAATTAGCCCGATATCAGGACCATATCCTCTATGGGCATATAAAGGGATTCCAATATGTCCTAATACTGCGTTGGCGCCACCGAGAGCAATTTTATTTACCACTTCACCTAGATTACTTTCCAACCCTTTAATCGGCCCAACAGTTAGTCCATGATCCATTGGAACTATTATCGTTCTTTTGGTTTCTCGGTTTATTATTCTCTCCAATCTAATATTCTTTCCTATATACCCAGAAATAAATTTCACCTATTTTGTAAAAATAATTTTGAATTAATACCTAGTAAAGGAGATAAAATTTAATTAATTCTTTGAAAAAAGTACAGATCAACCTTAGATTATTATTATTTCATATCTTTTTAAAAATCATTCTATTAATTATAAAGGGAAACATCCTGGAAATTCTAACCCCATTGTTTCTGGAAAGCATAGCATTATATTCATGCACTGTACCCCATTTCCAGCTGTTCCTTTTATAAGATTATCCAAAGTACATAATATAACTATACGTTTCAAATGTACATCAAGTTGAAATCCAATATCACAATAGTTTGTTCCCACGATTATTTTGGGGTCGGGCAACCTAAATACACCCGTTCTTTGATTTATCAACCTCAAGAAAGGCTCTTCTCGTATAGCAGCCCTATATGTTTTGAATAAGGTTCTTTCATTTATCTCTTTATTTTCATGGTAGAAAACATGAGATGTAGAAAGAATTCC
Organism: uncultured archaeon; assembly: GCA_964505645.1. Taxonomy (GTDB): domain Archaea; phylum Asgardarchaeota; class Lokiarchaeia; order Sigyniarchaeales; family SOKP01; genus TEKIR-8. The sequence goes on from CAZDJH010000235.1 coordinate 4,844, forward strand.
TCTTACTAAATTAACTGCATGTGCAGAAAAACCAACATTTACTCTATGGGTTGAGCCTTTATTAATGGAACTTAAAAGCGATAATTCTTGTTCTATTTCGGCGGTATGACGATGCCCTGTTACCTTATAGGGGCGGATACTATTTGCCCTAATGGCGTGGTGGGTTGCTTCATTTACACTGGAACCCGATCCAGAGGAGCCCGTCTTGGAATCAACAATAATATTATTGGTCTGGATTAAACCCTCTTTAATTAGGGGATAAAGACCATAAATTGCGCTCGAGGCTTGACAACCCGCTACAGCAATTAGATCGGAAGTTTTGATTTCTTCTCTATGCAATTCAGGAAGCCCATAAACAGCTCTTTCAAATAGCTCTGGATGACTATGTTCTTTTTTATAGTAGTTTTTATATATTTCTTTATCCTTTAACCGAAAGTCAGCGCTGAGATCAATTATCTTTATTCCCGTTTCTAGGATTTCCGGTACCATCTCCTGGGACACTCCGTGAGGGGTCGCCAAAAAGAGCACATCGCATTTCTCTTGTACTTTTTTAATGCTATATTCTTCATATTTGAGGTCTAAAATCTTCCTAAAATTAGGATAGGTGGTATGGAAATATTTTCCGATTAAACTCCTCGAAGTAATATAATTCAAGTTAACTTCTGGATGATTCGCCAAGATCCTAACTGCTTCTCCACCCGCATAACCACTTGCTGCCACAACACCGACATTAATCGTCATTATCATCAATAATTCTTTTAAAAAAATAAATTTATGGGATTATTCCGAATAAAAATTAGTTCTTTTATAACTTTTTAGCTATTGGTTTAAATTGGTATATAAGAACTTAGAATCATATTGTTATCTTATATGTTAGAAAAAAATAAAAAATAATACTTTCTCTTAAACACCAAGAATACTTCTTATGTTGTTGTATACCCTTGATAATTCTGAAACAACGTGCTGATCGTTTTTCTGTAAATAGTATTTAACATAACCCGCAAGACCCTCATTATCTTTGATCCATTTGAGGAATGATTGAACTTCCCATTCTATTTGAGAGTCCATTTCCGATTGCTTCGGTTGGGGTTGGGGCGGACTCTCATCTCCCAAGGTTTCATCCTCGCCAATATAAGCCTCTTTAGAGCTCATATCCCCTAAGGATCTTGCGGTGTCCATCATTGCTCCCCGCATATCTCCGTCTGGGGAAACATACGCGATAATTTTATGTTCATCGTCCTTAGCGGCGACGATGCTCCCTTCTCCTTTGATTGAGGTTGCAGCTAACCTTTCTTCCGTACATTGGAGAACAGAATATTTAACTCCCGATATCTTTATAAATGCGGCATTTTTTCCCATCCAACTCGACATTACGCGGTCTAAATCGGGGGTGATGTCCCAGTTATCCGTCTGAAAAATGATCTCCTTCTTACCTTGTAATACGGTGGCGGCAAGAATGGTGGGATCCTTTTCCATTAAATTGAAAATAGCAGTCTCTGGTTCTGTCATAAGCTTTCTATCCTATTTTAATTATTATTATATATTCTTTGTTATAGTAATAATAAAATTTGGAATTATAAATTTTTTCTTAATTCTTAATTGGTCTTTTCTCTCTGTCTTTATATCTTCCTTTTTACTCTTAAAATTGATAATACTTCGGGTAGAAATGATAAAGTGGAATA
>CAZDJH010000236.1:0-6487 GCA_964505645.1 uncultured archaeon
GGGGGAATCCAAGTTACTTCTAGAATTCTTCAAATTCAACCTACAATTTTTTTTAAATAACTGGCTAAATTATCTAGATCGAATAAATTATTCTATAAATTATACACGAGTTTTTCTCCATTTCAAATAAAATGAATATCTACAAAAAGATTGAAGAGAAAAAGCTAGTTCCCGTAGTAGTTATTGAAGATATTAGCAATGCAGTCCCCTTAGCAGAGGCCCTTCTTTCCGAGAATTTGCCGGTTATTGAAATCACTTTTAGAACTCCCGCAGCCGCTGAATCTATTTCCTTAATCAAAAGAGAGTATCCCGAAATGATAATTGGAGCTGGAACGGTACTTAAGGTTGCCCAAGTTAAGGCAGCTATTAATTCAAATTCGATGTTTATTGTTACACCTGGATTTAATCCCACAATTGTAGATTATTGTGTTGAAAATGACATCCCCATCGTTCCCGGCTTAAATGCCCCCACATTTATTGAGTGGGGATTGGAACGAAATTTAAATCATTTTAAATTTTATCCCGCAAATGTATCGGGAGGCCCCCAAATGTTAAAGAGCTTTTCGGCCCCCTATCCTTCGGCAAAATTCATGCCTTCTGGCGGAATAGATAGTAAATCCCTCTTGCCTTACCTTAAATTAGATAATGTTTTTGCTTGTGGAGGGAGTTGGCTCGTACAAAAAGACTTAATTTCGGCTAAAAAATTCGATGAGATTAGAAAGCGGGTAAGGAAAGCTCTCTCATTGATTAAGTCTAACCTACCTTAACTTTTTGCCAAAAAAAGACGAGAAAAAGTCTAAAACAAGGAATTAATACTCATTTTTCATATGGTATGGAAAAAGAGAATTTTGATCCCCTTCCTTTACCTTCAGATTCCACCCAAATTCTCCCCTTATGCGCTTCTACAATACCCCTGGAAATGAAAAGTCCCAATCCGGTGCCTTTTCCTCTGGGATAGTTATCAATACCTCCCTCATATTTTTCAAACTTTTTAAAAATGGATGTCATTTGTTTTTTGTTTAACCCAATTCCGTTATCTTGAATCTCAAAAATAATTTGATTGTTGTCTTTATACGTATTGATCCAGATCTCGCCCCCCTTGGGGGTAAATTTAATGCTATTGGATATTAGATTTGAACAAACTTGAAAAATCCGTTCTTGATCGATTTTTGGTTCCAAATCGTTTTCTAAGTTTAGATTAAGGGTTAAATTCTTTTGTTTAATTAAATAACTCAATTCATTAACGCAGTTTTTAATCAATTCCGAGAAATTCATCAAGTTTTTATGTAATTTCATTTTTGATTCTTCTATCTTCATTACATCAAGGAGCTGGTTGATATATTTCTTTAAACGCCTCACATTTCTCTGCACAATTTCCAGATCCTGTTTCATCTCGGCATCGACCTTATTTGGATATACTGAAAGAATATAATCAATATACCCGTATATAGAAGCAAGCGGTGTTTTGAGTTCATGCGCCGCCATCGAGATAAAATCATTTTTAATCTTGTCCAATCGCTTTAATTGTTCATTCTGTTCTTTTAAAATTTTTTGCGATTCCCTTAACTTTTCTGTCCTTTTTTTTACTTTCACTTCTAATTGGTTATTTAAAACTTCTAATTTTTTCCGCGATTCTTTAAGTTTCTCTTCCGCTCTTTTCCGTTCTGTTATATCCCTTACAGTAGCCTGTAAAAATCTTTTCCCGCTTATTTCTATTCGACTTAATAAAATTGTTGCGGGGAATATATTCCCGTTTAACCGCTTATGAGTCCATTCAAAATAATTGCTTCCCTTATCCATGGCTTTTTCAATCATTTTATTTGCTTTCTTAATTGAATCTTGTCCATCTGGCTGAGTTTTTGGAGAATACTTCCATGGTGGACTAGAGCAAAAATCTTCTTCATTTTTTGCCCCAAACATCTCTATTGCGGTGGGGTTTCCTGAGCTAAAGTGCCATGTTGGAGGTTCTAAGGTCATAATCGCATCCCGAGAGGTTTGGAATAACCTCTTATATCTCCGTTCTGCACTTTTCCTTTCTGCAATCTCTCGTGTAACGCCTATTATTTTAGTTTTCCTCCAGTCTTTATCTCTTATGAGCCTCATCCGTACCTCTATAGGGATTATAGAGCCATCTTTGCGATAAACTTCGAGATTTTCGGTTATTACGGGATTATAGGATTCATCTTTTAATTTTTGTCGAGTTAAGTATTTCCTTCTCATCTCGATTACTTTTTGTTGCGAGGAAGGAGTATAATTCTCCCTAAAACTTAAATTCATGGCCTCCTCAAGGGAATATCCCCGTAAAGATTCGACCGAGGGACTTAAGTATTTATGTTGTAGGTTTAAATCGAGAACGAATATAACATCGGTAATCTCATTTTCGACCATCTGTAATCGTGATTCTATATTCTTCCTCTCATTAATATTCTTAAGAACCACTTGAATGAGCAACTCATTTTCGAAATCGAATTTGCTTGCCCTTAGCGAAATCCATATTTGACTACTATTAATCGTTTTGATTTTGATCTCTTCAAGTTCGCTCTTTCCTTCTTCTATGCAATTCTCAAAAAACTTATGAATATTATCCGACTTTTGCCCCCTAAAAATTTCTATTTTCCAAAACTTTTTTTCCCTCATATCATTCTTTTCAAAGCCAATTAATTTTTTTAAGGCTCTGTTATAATCCAACACTTTGCCTACCTTATCAAGAACTATTATTGGAATTGGATTATTTTGTATGAAATTTTTTAATGGGGTCAAAAGTTCCATTCTCATTATATTAATTAATAATGATTATATATTTAAATATTATAAAATAATGCCCTTCCATATAAATAATTCTTTTTAATGATACGCATTTGAGTTATATTAAAAACATACTTTCGAAAGTCAAGGAGAATAAGATTAGTAATCTCCAAGGAGTGACTTTACTAATTGAATTTTTTCACAAAACGGCTAATAATCAAGAGAGATTCCGTTGTTTACAAGGACTTCATGAAATTATTCCCATAACCCAGAAAAGTTTTGATTTCTTAGAGAATTTATTGATTTCCGATGAAACTGCTGCAATAAGAACCGAAGCAGCGCGAATTATAATAACACACTTTTCAGATAAGGCGATTAATGCTTTAAAATGGATAATTGAAAATGAAAATTCCCCACTTGTGTTAGAAATAGTATTTAAATTTATTCTAATGGGAGACAAAACCAACTTCCAAGAATTACAATCCGAAATTAGGGACTGGTACAACCAGTTTGGGAGGAAATTGGATATTGTTCCAGAAGAAAGCAAATTTATATTTGATATTGAAGCTCTCTTTGCTAAGGTGTCTAATTCTTCAAACATACTTTCTGAAGATACCTTAACCTTTTATGAGTTCCTACGAGAGGTAAATTCTCCAGATAGATGGTTATGTGTAGAAAATGGTCATATTATAAAATTAAAATTCAATTTTATTAAATGGAGGTACCTTAAAGAATATTCTGGACAAAGGAGCGAACTGAAAAAGTATAGAGATTTAGATATGCTCCTTTCAGTCTTATTAAACAAAAAGTCAATTGAAAGTACTTCACTAGATATTCCCAGCTCCCTCTCTTTGCTTACCTATTTAAAAGAACTGGATTTAAGTCAAAACAACCTTACTGACCTTCCTGAATCGTTGAAGGCATTAAAATCGCTAAAATATTTGGATTTAAGTCATAATCGTTTAAAGTCCATACCTAAATTTCTCTTTTTCTTAGAAGATTTAAGATATCTCGACCTTAGTCATAATAAAATTAGAATGAAGCCAATTTCGTTCCAATCCTTAGGAAATGTGAAAGAAATTAAAATAGAAGGAAATTATATTTATTGATATCCTGGATTAATAAAGAGATATTTCGAATGGAACTGAACAAATTTCGCTGTTTTATGTAGTTAATTATAAATACATTGATTACTTAGTTTTAGATTAATTACAAAAAATCATATGGAAGAGTGAAAAAATGTCAGAAGGTAAGAAAATTATCAATGGCGGTGATGTTCTAATCAAATCTCTCCTCAAGGAGGGCGTAAAGTATATGTTTGGGATTCCTGGAGGGCAGTTTCTGAATATGTATGACGCGGTTTATAAGTGGGGCCAAGAAGAAGGCATTCAAACCGTATTATTTCGCCATGAACAAGCAGCTGCACACGCCGCGGATGCCTATTCTCGTGTTAGCAACAAGCCCGGGGTTTGCTTTGGGACTGTGGGACCAGGCGCTCTACACCTCGTTCCCGGCGTGGGGACTGCATGGAGTGATAACATCCCTGTGGTCGCGATTATACCGCAAGTAAATAGCAAATATGATGATAACTTCACATTACAAGGAAACCTCGATCAGATTACCATGTTTAAGCCCATTACCAAATACCAGAGGAGTATTAGAGACTTGAATAAGATTCCAGATGCCGTGGAGAAGTGTTTTCGGCAGGCGAAGGGGGGAAGGCCGCAACCCGTCGTATTGGAGATTTATGAAGATGCATTTTTGGAAGAAATCGAAGAGAATCAAATTCATATCCCTTCCCCAGAACAATATCGCCACAAGATTCAACCTGGAATTGATCCGGACTCTGTACAGCAAGCCCTTGATATGTTATTAAGTGCCGAAAAGCCAGTAATAATCTCAGGGGGTGGTGTAATGATGGCCGAGGGATGGGACGAACTCAGAGAGTTTGCAGAGAAGTTCAAAATTCCTGTGATGACAACTCATCGCGGGATAGGTACTATCTCTGATGATTCAGAATGCTTTATCGGGTCTACAATTACAGTAAGCTCGGCATTACACGCCGCAGGAAACTCAGATGTGATTCTTGCCCTCGGCTGTAAGTTTTCTTATTGTATGGGGCACGGCGATGAGCCATTTTGGAAAAACGATCAAAAGTTAATCCAAATAGATATTGACCCCACCATCATAGGGAGGGCAAAAAGAATCGAATTGGGTATTGTGGCTGACTGCAAGGTGTTTCTAAAGCAGATGATCGAGGCGGGGAAGTCCAAGAAAACGGTTGAAGCCCGTGAATGGTTGAATTCGTTAAAAGTGATGCGGCAGAACTATAAGAAATCCATTATAAGAAAAGCCTCTAAAGATAAGGTTCCAATCCTCCCTCAGAGGCTTATAAAGGATGTATATGAATTTATGGACGAAGATGCGATATTGGTAATGGACGGTGGCGATATATCTTGCTTTGCCCTGGAGCAGATAAATATGCACAAAAAAGTGAAACCCCTCTCCGTCGTGCAAGCAATAGGTATGGGGCATTTGGGAACCGCCGTCCCTTATTGTATCGGGGCAAAGTTAGGGCAATCCGAAAAACAAGTTGTTGCAATTGCGGGGGATGGGAGCTTTATGATCAACGTCCAGGACTTGGAAACTGCTGCCCGATTGAAACTCTCGAATTTAATCATCGTGGTGGCCAATAACAACGCGTGGGGTATGATCAAAAGCGGTCAGAAGTTATTTATGGGAAAGCGATATATCGATGTTGACCTCCCAGCCTTTGATTACGGGAAATGTGCGGAAGGCTTTGGGTGCTACGGCGAGGTCGTAACGGAACCCAACGAAATAAAACCTGCCTTGGAACGGTCCATGAACGCAGGAAAACCCGCGGTCTTAGATGTCAAAATAAAGTTTGATGTTCCCGACGCCACTAAATTAATGGGGAGCATGGGGATCTTATAGTCTCTTATTTCCACTATTTTCTAATTTTTATTTTTTCCTTATCCCAAAAGGTTGCTCTATAAATGTTTCTCTATTGAGCAAAAGTCTATAATTATGAAACATACATCTTAAAAAACCATTAAAGTTTTTAATCAACATATCTAAAATTTTTGCAATTTAAAAATAGCAATTACACAAATGAACACGAAGATTATTTCCAAGATGGAAACATAACAATAACGTTTTATATAAATGACACGGAGGGAAATATAGATTCAAAAAGTTGTGATATCATCAAGGATTCCACTGCCCCCGTGATTACTTTTTTGTCCCCAATGCCCGACCCAAGTTCCCCATTCGGTTCCGAAGCTCCTAGCTTCAACATCTATATTTCGGAACCACACCTCGATACCATATGGTATTCCTTAAATGGTGTCAATTCAAATAGTATCGATATCTATAAATCGGAAACTTCTGATGAAGACGAGAATGGGATTTCGGGAATTCCAACATTAATTATTACGTCTATTACCCTTATAATCTCTGTGATATTCGCCAGAATTTATGGAAGGAAAATAGAATTAAAAAAATAAGATTCAAAACTTTTTTCTTTATCTTATATAATTGATTTTTTTATCAATTGTGCCAAATCCTTCACCTTAATTACTCTTAGATGGTCTTTAATGATTCCTATTCGGCTATTAGGACTTAGGAAATAATCTGAATTTTTGCATTAAAGTCTTTATTGGTAGCTTTTGTAATTATTCACGACTTAGTCCTATATTGTATTGAATTGATATTATCCACC
>CAZDJH010000237.1:0-6474 GCA_964505645.1 uncultured archaeon
AGACCAGTTTTACAGCTCAATTTCCGTTATATGAGGTAAATGAATATAAGAAATTTAATTATGGTGAGGAACCTTCAGAATTTTTAAAGGACTTAGGTTTAACTGCCGAAGAGATTAGAAGAAAAGTGGAAAGTGGAAGCAAAAGTAGAGGTTCGTTGAAGTATATATAGGTATATATAATCAGAGAAAATAAATAATATGTATCGAAACAAAAATTTAGAGCATTTTCTGCAATTTTTTTTTATTTTTAAGAGAAACTGTTAACTATTACTTTCAGTTAACGCTTTATTGATCTCCTCTCCCACCTTTTCTGCGCTACCCCTTTCAATTAAATAGCGCACTTTTGTTGATTTTAGCAGGGATTGGATTCTTTCATTCAACTTATTTAATTGTTCTCGTTCCTCTTCTGATATTTGGGGTATTTCCTCTTCGACTCTCTTTTTAGCTTTTTTGATTTCTTCGATGACAACTGGAATCTCGATTTGCTTTTTTTCTACCTGGATAATCCTCCGCTTAATTACATCTTTTATATGTTTCACCCATGCATCGATCCACGGATAATTTCCGACCTTTTTTGGGTCAAGAATCTCTATATTACTCCTCTCAACGAAAATTAACTCATCAGGGCACGAATTTTGGCAAGCCCCGCAATATATGCAATTATCTTCATCACATGCGATTTTTCCGTATTTTTTCACGTCTTCTGCGGTTTTTGGAATAAAGAAGGATTCCGTCGGACATATATTGACACATGCTTTACAACCAGTTGGGTCGCATTTCCAAAGCATGCTCTGCCTAAGAATAACCTCTCCCTCGATAGAGGATTTAAGCTTAAAGCAATCTGCTGGGCATTTCTCTTGAATTTCATAAAACTCTTTAACCCTATTCCTATCCCGTGCTTCGAGGCAAACTCGACAAATTTCTTTAGATTCGTCTTCTATACATTTTTCTTCGTCTATTTCATAAAACTGAGAAAGGCGGGGGAATTCATCCAAGTCAATTTGTCCTTCTGGGGCAATATGCTCATGAAATGCATTTGTAGGACATACAACAGCACAAAGCATGCAATAACAGCAATCTTGCTCATTTATCATAATTTTCGGGTTTGATTCATCTATGAGCCCTTGGGCTATTTCTGGGACGGGACCAATCTCGATACAATCAACGGGACATACTAACTTACATAAACTGCACCCTATACATTTATCGATGTCATAAGTAAGCTTTTTATCCACATCCCTATATTTCCAATTGAGAATAAGCTGATTGGGTTTAACGTCCATCTTTTTTTCTATTTCTTCCTTCTCTTCTTCTTGGACTCCTTTCTCTGTTTTAGAATGTGAGATAAAAGTATCACCTTATCTATTGAACAATAATATCCTAAAAAATATTACATTACAAAAAATGATTGTGCTTATGCCTTGATAATAAAACAAAAACAACTAAAATTATAAAAAAATATAAGAAACCAATTAAGAATAATAGGAAAAACTATTCTTATCAAAGCCCCTTATGTATTCTACTGAGATTCCTTCCGGACGCCGTTCAGGTGGGGCATAAATGAGGTCTAAATCGGAAAAATAGGCTCCAATCCCTTGTGTAGCAATTATAACTGCGGGATGCTCTCTTCCTTTAAAAATTGCCTTTGAAACCTCTACCGTGGCTTTTCTACATCTCATCTCGTCAAGGATCCCCAATGAATGAAGATATTCATGCAAAAGTATATGATATGTATAAGCCCAAATGATTTTAGGCGGGTGTTGGCTTATAAGTAACTTTAAAGGTGTTTTATTCATTACAATGTCATTTCCAGGAAAAAAATGCATCCCACCCACAAAGGAACCTTTAAACATTCCCAAATCGGCAAGTCCTAAATTTAGACCTGCCCGGTGTTGACCGTAAACTTTATTCACATCTTGCTTTACACGTTCGAAAATTTCTGGTAATTTATCTTTTAAACTTTCATAGTTGCTTGTATTCATTTTATCACTAATTTATATTATTTATTTTTTTGTTTTTAAATTAGAATTCTTAAAATCGCTTTTAATAAATGTTTCCAAGATGAATTAACTAAAAAGAAAAAGGATGTTTTTTAAAACGCGAAGTAATAACCATCATCCATTCTTTTAAGTACATCAATCGTATTACATAATTCCCGTAATAGTTCTTCAATTGAAGTCCTATGGCTAGCTCGTGTATACCTGTCAAGATTTGCAAAAAATAGCTCATCGAGTAAGTGATCAATGTTTATTTTTTGATGAAACCTTGATATCTCAAAAAACAGTGTATAAAAAATTTCCAACTCCAAATTATCCATCTTTGTTTCCTTCGGTGAAAGTTTATCTTTAAACTTCTTCTTCATCAAATTTTTGAGCTGGATGATAAAGCTTTCCTTCTTTTGTAGTAATTCCTTTCGTTTTGAATCCAGATCCGTTAGCAACTCTTCGATATCCATGATTCGCTCGCCTAGAAACCTTATCTTTTCGCTCGGAGTTTTATTTTTATATATTTTCGAATCCTCTCCATCGCTCAAAAACATAGCCTTTGATGAGGGCTCAATATGGATAAGATCATAATTTATATTATAGTAATCCGGAGAAATATTCAAGAAAATGGACAAGTTGGCTTTTATACGATATTTTCCCCCCCTTTCATCGGGATCAATTTTCTCAATAATATTATGCTCTTTTAAAATCTGCAATTGAGAATGCACCGCTTGTCTTGAGATACCAAGGGCTTTATGTAATTCTGAAGTCGAATGTGGAACCTTGGCGAGCTTCGATAAAATTACCCGGCGGGTGGGATTTCCCAATAACTCTAATATGGTATCGAGATCTAGATTCAGTTCCTTTATTTCTTCTTCTCCACTTATATTATCCATACTATTCTACCTCTTCCTTTTTGTTTTCTGTTTATATAAATATGAGTTATCTATAGAGGTCTTCCGAGGGCTTCTTGTCGTACATCATTTTCTGGGCGTTTTGTGCTTTTTTTGCGCTTTTTAAAACTTTCTTAATAGCTAGATTGAACTCCTTTTTCCTAATAGTTACATCCTTGACTGATTCTTTATCATAGGTTTTAAGTGAGGGGTCATTTACCACCCTTCTGATCGTCATCAAGGTAGCTTCTTCGCACACGGAAGCGATATCCGCTCCCGTATATCCTTCCAATTGTTTTGCCATTTCTTTGATTGAGACATTTCCATCCAAAGGCTTATCGCTTAGGTGAATTTTAAATATTTCGCGTCGCGATTCTTCATCAGGCATAGGAATTTCGATGTGTCTACCGAACCTACCTGCCCTTAAAAGTGCTGGGTCTAGCATATCTGCCCGATTGGTGGCGGCCAAGAGGATCACATCTTCGAGCCCTTCAAGACCGTCCATTTCAGTAAGTAACTGTGATACTACTTGCTCTGTCACGGTTGAGCCCGCAGACCTCCCACGCATTCCTGCTATTGCATCGATCTCATCAAAGAAAATAATACATGGGGCAGCCGACCTTGCTTTTCTAAAAGTTTCCCGGACTGCCTTTTCACTTTCGCCAACCCACTTGGATAAGAACTCTGGTCCTTTTACTGAGATAAAGTTAACCTCACTTTCATTAGCGAGTGCCTTTGCGATGAGAGTCTTACCGGTTCCTGGGGGGCCATATAAGAGTATTCCTTTAGGAGGTTTGGAATTCAAATGACCATATAACTCCGGATATTTCAAAGGCCATTCTACAACCTCTCTCAATTGATTTATTGCTTCGGATAATCCACCTATATCTTCCCATGTCTCTTTGGGTTGCGTAATCAAAACCTCCCTAAGCGCCGATGGTTCTACATTCATTAAAGCCTTTTGAAAGTTAACATTTTTAATTTTTATGCTGAGCAATGTTTCAATCGGGATCGTTTTATCGAGGTCTATATTGGGAAGAACTTCCCGAATAGCTAGCATCGCCGCTTCTTTTGCAAGCGCCTCTATATCAGCACCTACAAAACCATGTGTTCTACTCGCGATCTCTTCTAAATCCACATCATTATGAAGTGGCATTCCCCGTGTATGAATTAAAAGAATCTCGTGCCGTCCTTCCATATCGGGAACACCTAATTCCACCTCTCTATCGAATCGCCCTGGCCTTCGTAGAGCATTATCCACATCATTTACTCGATTTGTAGCTCCAATAACGATTATCTCGCCACGTGCATTCAATCCATCCATTAATGATAATAATTGAGCAACGACTCTGCGTTCAACCTCTCCCGTGACCTCTGCTCTTTTTGGCGCGATAGAATCTAACTCATCGATAAAGATGATAGATGGGGCGCTTTCCTTCGCCTCCTTGAATATCTTACGTAAATTCTCTTCGCTCTGCCCGTAGAATTTGCTCATTATCTCGGGACCACTTATTGTTATGAAATTTGCATCTGTTTCGTGCGCAACTGCTCTTGCTAATAAGGTCTTTCCGGTTCCCGGCGGACCGTGGAGTAATACTCCCTTAGGGGGTTCAATCCCAATTCGATTGAATAATTCAGGATGCTTTATCGGTAATTCTATCATCTCCCTTACCTTTTGGATCTCATCCGATAGACCTCCTATATCCTCATAGGTGACTCGAGACTTTTCGAGCTCCACTAATTCTTTATGACTTTTTTCGCTTAGGATAACTTCCGTATTAGAAATAATTCTTACCGCATCCGCTCGGGGAAAATAATCGGTAACAATTAAAGAAAATTTTCTCCCCACCGCATAGAAGTCCAGAACATCGTTTTTAGTAACAACGCGATTTTCTAAGATATCCGCTAACTGCTGTGAATTCCGTAAGATAACTGCCTCCTCCAGTCCGGCAAATACTACCTTTTGTGCCATTCCTACATCTATTTTACGAATAAAACAAATATCATCTATAGATGCGTCAAGATTGCGTCGCAATGAACTGTCCATTCGGATTATATTATTTCCATCTTTCAGCTTGCCAGGATATAAGAGCGCTGCTGTCTTCTTTAGGGTCTGTGGGTGGTGGATTTCTATAGTATCGCCCGTCTTCCACCCGTTTTCGTTCATTAGGGCAGGATCAACCCTTACCCTTCCTTTCCCAACATCCTCTTTCAAAGCATCTTTTATCCGGACCTTTCTACCTTTTCTTCCGCCCGCTTCAGCCATTTCTGACATAGTTCTATAACTCCTTTCTATAATATTAATTATAATTTAATTTGTCTAATAGATATAATAATTATTTCCTACTATAAAAAAATATCTTCAATCTCTCTTAGATAACGTGATTGATAAAATCCCGTTATTCACACAGATACTATCATTTAATATCGAACATTTCGTCGGTAATTGAATTTTCTTATAGTAACTCTTCTCATTATTATCAGCATTAAATGTTAGGACATCTTTCTCTTCACTTAAACTTAGAAATAGATCACTTTCACACACCCCTGGAACCTCCAAGATAACCTCCACCTTCTCGCCAAAATCTTGGACCTCAACATCTGGCTCTCGAGTAATAACATTTTGGGTGTTTTGTGGTTCATTTGGTGCGGTTAATGAGAGGTCTTTCGCGTCTATTACCTTCGGAACCTCATCTTTCGTATGTGAATGTAGGACTTTTTTGATTTTCGGGTGTGACTTGTGAACAAATCTCATCTTTTTTAAAAGATCTTTGAGCTTATCTTGATCTAAATCATCTCGTTTTGAAACTTTTATTTCTGGCTTGTCCATCCCTTCTTCATAGTGAAATCTTACTTTAAATCCCTTATCTTCGGGATCAAGACCAAACTTCTTGTTTAAATCCTTACTAGTAAATATGATAAACTCTGCATCGAATACATCCGCATCTATATTCATGTCGTCCATAATTTTCTTGATAAAATCCTCATAATCCTTGTCCTCTTCATCGCTCATTTGTTTTTTTCACCTTGTTTATCGGTTGTAAATTCTTGGTTTACAAATATAGATTTACTTAATAAAAAAAAGTCAATCAACTTATTTAAATATTAGGTTTACATTATAAAAGTCTTTAGGAAACCAAAGCTAATAAATATAAAAAGAGCTTCTTAAATGCCTTTATTATCTAAAGTTCTTTCTCTTCGAATTTGTCCGTTCTCCGGATAATAATTTTTAACCTATTGTTCAATCAGTAAAGAGTAATGAATTTATAGGTTAATAATACTCATTCATTAAGCTCTCAACTTTTCTGATTGAAATGTCAAATAATTGACAAAAAAGAACGTCAAGTATTTCTTGCAGCTGCTCGGGATCCTTGGAGTGAAGAATTGACCGAATCCTTTTCATTTTTAGAAAAGGAAGTTTTACCACTATCTTGCTGCCAAGAGAATATATACAGGCGGTTGGATAGAATACAATGAAGAGGAGTCAAAATATCAATTTAAGCGAACGGGGAAGGGTCTTTACATCTTTTCTAATAGATTTCTCGCGGCATTTTTAGATAAATCAATAACTTTTATTGATTCAATACGGAATGGAG